>JAYUWQ010000762.1:0-3274 GCA_043753485.1 bacterium | reverse complement strand
CCCCGCCTCCGGCTGCGCGTCACCCCTGCGGCTGAGCAGGCCGTCCGCCAGGGACATCCCTGGGTCTATGGGGACAAAGTCCGCGAGCAGAACCGGCCCGGCGAGACCGGGGAAATCGCGGTGCTCTATGACCGCGCCGACCGCTTCCTCGCCCTTGGTCTTTATGATCTTGATTCGGCCATCCGGTTGCGGATTCTCCACCAGGGGCGCCCCGTCCAGCTTGATGCCGCCTGGTGGCGGGCCAAGTTCCTCGCCACCCTGGCGAAACGGCAATCCCTCTTCGGTCCTGACACCACCGGCTACCGTCTGATCAATGGTGAAAACGATGGCTGGCCCGCTCTGATTCTGGATCAATTCGGTGACACCCTCGTGCTCAAAATCTACGCCGCCTTCTGGCTGCCCCGCCTTGCTGAACTCGAGACCCTCATCCGCGAAACCCTCGCTCCCCGGGCCATCGTGCTGCGCCTCAGCCGCAATCTGATCGCCCGCGCCCTGAAGCACTATCAACTCGAGGAAGGCTTTCTCGGCGAACCGGGGGAGGACATCGTGACCTTCCTCGAAAACGGCCTGACGTTCGAGGCCGAGGTGCGCTTCGGCCAGAAAACCGGCTTCTTCCTCGATCAGCGGGAGAACCGCCAACGGGTCGAATCCCTCGCCGCACGGCAGGACGTGCTGAATGCGTTCAGCTTCAGCGGCGGCTTCTCCCTTTATGCGGCCCGCGGCGGAGCCCACTCCGTCACGGATCTCGATATCTCCGCCCACGCCCTCGACAGCGCCCGCCGGAACTTCGCCCTCAATGCCAGCCATCCCGCCATCGCCGCCTCCCGGCATGAAAGCCATCAGACCGATGCCTTCGCCTGGCTGAGCGAAGCCACCCGCCCCGGCGGCCCCCGCTTCGGTCTTGTTATCACCGACCCCCCTTCCCTCGCCAAACGCGAAGCGGAACGGGCCGGCGGAATCGATGCCTATCATCACCTCGCCCTCAATGCCCTGCAACTGCTCCGGCCCGGCGGCACCCTGCTGGCCGCTTCCTGCAGCGCCCACGTTTCCGGTCCGGAATTCCGTCAGGCTGTGGAACGGGCCGCCCGCCAGATCCTCGGCCACGACTGGCAAACCCTCTGGACCGCCGGCCACGCCCCCGACCACCCGGTGTCCTTCCCCGAAGGCGAATATCTGAAAACCATCGCCATCCAGCGCAGATAACAGCACTACAAAATAACTGGACAACGGAACCTGGATTCGCTATCCAATAAGCCGATATGAATATCCAGGCATTCACCGCGGGTTTCCTTCTGGCCGGTTCCATCTTTTCCGGAGCCTTGGTTGCGGCAGAGCCAAAGCCGGACGCCCCCGTTCCTACCCCCTCCGCCGACAAATCTTCCGGCTCCACCGGGGATCAGGCAAAAAAGGCAACTCCCGCCTCCGGGCAAACGGAAGCCAGGGCGGTTTGGGGCAAGGCCGAGGACCCTGACAAGGATTGCAAAATCGAAACCAAGGAGAACCAACTGACCATCAAAGTGACCGGTGGCGCCAAACCCCACGACCTCAGCGCCGAGATCGGCACCATGAATGCCCCACGCTCCCTGCAGGAGATTGAAGGCGACTTCACCCTGAGGGTGACAGTGGACGGCGGCTTCGCCCCCGGGGGGGATTCCACCCAGGCAGGTCGCAGCGGCTATAACGGCGCCGGCCTGCTATTGATGGTCGATGACAAAAATTATATCCGGCTGGAACGGGCCACTCTGCATTGGAAAGGCGAGGAACCCCAACCCTATATCAATTTCGAAATGAGGGAAGGAGGCACGCCTGCAAAATTCGGCAGCACGGGCGACACCAGTTTCAAACCCGAAGGCCCAACCGTGCTCCGGGTGGAGCGGAAAGGTGATACCCTGCTGGCATCCGTCAGTAACGACGGCCTGATTTTCGTTGATCTGGAACCCAAAAAACTCCCCACCAACTGGCCCGGCAAAATAAAAGTGGGATTCGCCGCCGTCAGCACTTCCCAATTCGATTTCACTCCGGTCTTCACCCAACTGATGCTGGAAAAAGCCACCCCGGACCCGGCGCCTGCAAACAAAGACGCCAAGTAGTCCAATCCCGCAGCCACCCGGCCGCGATCTGATGGTCCCCAGGCTTGACCGCTACACCGCCGCCGGATCTGGATGCACCCAGGGGGCACGATAGGGTCTGGCGAGGAGGGCGGTGGCCGCCGCATCGTCCTTGACCACCCCCGCAGGAGCCGCGTTGGGGTCGTATTGGAAAGTGCGGCCGGTCTGCTGGGCGAGATTGGCCATGATGCAGGAGGCACTGGAAATGTGCCCCTGCTCGATATCGGCGACAGGTTTGCCGCGGGTAACGGTGTTGCGGAGGAGGTCCTTCATGTGCCCCCGGATGGCAGGCGCGACGTGTTTCTCCAGGTCCTTTTCGGTCTGATCCTCGGGGTATTGGTCCAGTTCCATCACACAGTCACGGTGGATGGTTTCTCCTTTGGCGGGGATGAAATCATAACTGTTAACACTGAGTTTCAGGGTGCCCTTTTCCCCATAAAGAACCGCGGCCCAGGGATATTTGCTATCCGGGGCGCTGCCCCACGCGCGGTGGGTCCAGACCAGATTCAGATCATCATAGGCAAAAGTGGCCGTTTGGGTGTCGGTGATATTGGCGCGGCTGGCTTTGTCCATGAAGATGCCGCCCTCACTGGAAATGTGCTTCGGCCAGCCGAGGTCGAGCATCCACCGCACCATATCGAACATGTGGACACACATGTCGCCCACGATGCCGTTCCCATATTCCATGAAGGCCCGCCAGGAACGGGGATGCACGATGGGATTGTAAGGGCGGAGGGGCGCGGGGCCGGTCCAGAAGTCATAATCAAGATGGTCGGGGGGCGTGGTATCGGCATCGGTGCGGCGGGAGCGCATGTGATAATAACAGCACATCTCGACGTGGGAGATTTTGCCCAGTTTGCCGGCCTTGACGATGTCATTCATGGCCTCGATCAAATGGGGGGTACTGCGGCGCTGGGTGCCGACCTGGACGACCCGGCCATACTTCCGCGCGGCCGCGACCATGGCCGCGCTTTCCACCACATCGACCCCGGTGGGCTTTTGCACATAGACATCAGCCCCGGCCTTGACGGCATCGATCATGGGCAGGGCATGCCAGTGGTCAGGGGTGGCGATCAGGACGATATCCAGATCCTTCTCCTTCAGCATCTCCCGGTAGTCCTTGTAAAGCCGCGGGATCTTTTTGGAGAGCTGGCGGGAGGCCGTGA
>JAYUWQ010000761.1:0-3275 GCA_043753485.1 bacterium | reverse complement strand
ATGCCTGCATTGTCCGTAGCGATCCTTACCTCGAAGGATGGCTCTACAGTGTCCGCGGCGAGCCCGAGCCCGGTCATCTCGACGCCCAGGGGTACCTCGAACTCCTCAACGCCACCATCACCCGCATGGCGGAACAGGAACATCCCGAGGAATAAAACGCCCATTTCCCACGTATTGCTTTTTCCATGAAATCCTATCGCCTCAATCGCCTCTTCCATGCCCGTTCCCGCCGCTGTTTTGACGTTGCCGTGGATCACGGATTTTTCAACCAACCGGGTTTCCTGACCGGAATCGAGGACATGCGCGAAGTGATCAAAACCCTGGTTGAAGCCGCCCCGGATGCCATCCAGCTCACCGCCGGCATGGCCCGCCACCTCCAGGACCTTCCCGGCCGCCTAAAACCTTCCCTCGTCCTGCGCACCGATGTCGCCAACATCTACGGGAAATCCCTTCCTGACACCCGCTTCAGCCTCATGCTGGAGGAAACCATGCTCCAGGCCGTGCGCCTTGATGCCGCCTGTGTCTGCGTCAATCTTTTCCAAATCCCCGGCGCTCCCGAAGTCCACGCCGAGTGTGTCAAAAACATCCTCCGGCTCAAGCCCCAGGCCGACTACTACGGGATGCCCATGATGGTGGAACCCCTCGTTTTTCAACCCAACGACATCGCCGGCGGCTACATGGTGAATGGTGACGAAACCACCATCACCCACCTCGTCCGCCAGGCCGTCGAACTCGGCGCCGACATCATCAAGGCCGACCCCACCGACGACGTCAGCATCTACCACCGCGTCGTCACTGCCGCTTCCGGCATTCCCGTCCTCGTGCGCGGGGGCGGCCGGGTCAGCGATGAGGAAATTCTCACCCGCACCCAGGGACTTCTCGCCCAGGGCGCGGCCGGCATCGTCTATGGCCGCAACGTGATCCAGCACCCCAATCCCAAGGGCATCACCCGCGCCCTCATGGCCATGGTGCATGACAACGCCGATGTCCCTACCGCCCTCGCGATGATCTGAGGCGTCAGGAATCTATCTGTTTTTGCTTTTTCCAACGCCCCGGCGACCCCATAACAGTCCGGTCGGATTACCGCGAACCCTGGTCCGCGAATTGATTCGGTCGCACCATCGTGCCGTGCCGCAGTAATGTAATCCTCCGCCTCCTTCCTCTCATGAACGAAGCCCTGCTCCATTCCCTGCGCGAAATTCTCGGCCCCGCCCACGTTCTCACGGCCGCGGAGGATCTCATTCCTTACAGTTTCGACGGCACCGCGGCCCTCAAGCAAAAACCCGGGGCGGTGGTCTTCCCTGCTGATACCGGACAAGTCGCCGCCTGCGTCCGCCTCGCCAACGCGCACGGCGTCGCGATCGTCCCCCGCGGCTCCGGCACGGGCCTCAGCGGCGGCAGCCTGCCCTTGGACGGCTGCCTCCTCATCGTTCTCGTGCGCCTTGACCGCATTCTCGAAATCGACCCCGCCAACCTGACGCTCCACGCCCAATGCGGTGTCGTCACGAAAACCATCGACGATACCGCCGCCCTCCATGGGCTCTTCTATCCGCCCGATCCCGGGTCCATGAAAATTTCCACCATCGGCGGCAATGTCGCCGAAAATTCCGGCGGCCTGCGTGGGCTCAAATACGGCGTCACCCGTGATTACGTGATGGGACTCCGCATCGTCCTGCCGGATGGCACGATCACCTTTCTCGGCAACAAGTGTGTCAAGGACGTCGCCGGCTACAGTATGAAGGACCTCTTCATCGGCTCCGAGGGTACCCTGGGCATCATCACCGAGGTGTTGTTGAAACTGGTCCCGCGCCCCGCCTCCCGCCGCACCCTGCTGGCGCTTTATGACAGCATGGAGCAAGCCGCCGCCACCGTCAGCGCCATCATCGCGGCACACATTATTCCCTGCACCCTGGAGTTCCTCGACCAGATGACCCTCCGCTGCGTCGAGGACTTTGCCAAAATCGGGCTTCCCACCGATTGTCAGGCCCTCCTGCTCATGGAGACCGATGGCCACCCGGCCGCCGTCGCCGATGAAGCCGCCCGCATGATGGAAATCGCCCGCGCCCATGGCGCCCGCGAGGTCCGGATGGCCGCCGATGAAGCTGAAGCCAACCGCCTCGCCACCGCCCGCCGCTCCGCCTTCTCTGCGTTGGCGAGGATGCGCCCCACCACCATCCTTGAGGATGTCACTGTTCCCCGCAGCGAGTTGTCCAAACTGGTGGCCTTTGTCGCTGCCACTGCCAAACGGCACCAACTGCTGGTCGGCACGTTCGGTCATATGGGCGATGGCAACCTGCATCCCACTTTCCTCACCAACGAACGCGACCACGATGAAATGCACCGGGTCGAACTCGCCCTCAGCGAAATCGTCGATGAAACCCTCCGCCTCGGAGGCACCATCACCGGCGAACATGGCGTCGGTCTCGCCAAAAAAGCCTTTCTTCCGCGGCAGTTCGACGACGGCAGCCTGGCTTTGCTGCGCTCCATCAAAAACACCCTCGATCCGGCCCATCGCTTCAATCCCGGGAAGATCTTCGACTAAAAGAAGGGAGCACGGGCCCTTGGCCCGTGAGTTTCCAACAAGTCATTTTCAACAAAGCATTTTCTCCGGAAAGTATTTCAGAAACACACGGCCAGGATGGCTGTGCTCCCTTTTTCCTCCCATGTCCGCCAGCCCCTCCCTCCTCGCCACGCTGGACTATGCTGTCCTCCAGCAGTGCATGCACTGCGGCATGTGCCTGCCCACCTGTCCCACCTATGACGAAACCAAACGCGAGCGGAACAGTCCGCGCGGGCGCATCTCTCTGATGCGTGCGGTGGCCGATGGCGATCTCCAGGCCAGCCGCGCTTTTGCCGAGGAAATGTATTATTGCCTCGGTTGCCTCGCCTGCGAGACAGCCTGTCCGGCCGGGGTGGATTACAGTTCCCTCTTCGAAACCGCCCGGGCCGAAGTCGAACGCACGGGCACGGCAGCGACTCCCCAGCGCAGTTTCTGGCGCTGGCTCACCTTGCGTCATCTGTTTCTCAAGCCGCGCCTCCTCCGGGCCCTCGGGACCGCGCTCCGGTTCCACCAACAATCCGGCGCCCAGGATTTTGTCAGGAAGTCCGGTCTGCTGCGTTTCCTTCCGCCCTCCCTGCGGAGTCTGGAGCCCCAGACGCCCACCATCGCGGCGGCGTTTTCCCACGAACTCATCAGCCCTGTCGAGCGGCCCTCCAGTCCTCCCCGCTACCGCGTCGCCCTGCTCACCGGCTGCGTCCAGGATCTCGTTTTTCCT
>JAYUWQ010000760.1:0-3280 GCA_043753485.1 bacterium | reverse complement strand
TATCCCACCCAGCCCCACTGCCGGAAGCACGGTCCGTCTGGCTACTCCGACTATGCCGACTACAAAGATTGGCTGCGGGATGAATTCGACTTCCGCTGCGTTTATTGTCTGCGCCGGGAAATGTGGGAGCGCCGAAGAGCCATTTGGGTCGTCGAACACTTGGTCCCCCGTTCGCAACGCAAAGATCTAGCCACAACCTACACGAATCTCGTTCTCGCCTGCACAACCTGCAATAGTTGGAAATCCGCGGATCGAATGCCCGATCCGTGCAAGCTGGCCTACGGCAGCCTCGTGTCTGTAACTGATAATGGCACCATCACCCCGCACTGCGCGGATGGCCGCAGACTGATCCGTGTCGCCAGTCTCGACGATCCGGACGCAACCCGCTGGCGGCGGCAGGAAATTTTGATAAGCAAAAATCTGAAGCGGCACGAACCTGAAGCATACCGGATCAGAATGGGCTTTCCCGATAATCTGCCTGACCTTCTTAACACCCGGACCAGAAACAATACCAAACCTGAAGGGGCAAAAAATTGCCGGTTTGAGCAGAAAAAGGCAGGACTGCTTCCGGGATTTTATTAAATCCCAGCATTTCTTTTTGCAACTCAATCTCACCAGGATCTTTGCCGCTATATTCTGCTCTTTTCCACCCTTCCCGGCTGGTGCTTGATGGCTTCCATGAACAAAACCTCTTCATTTGAAACGGTAGATGAATTGATGCCGTGGCTGGAGAGCCGGGAGGCGGAGGAGTTGCAGGGGTGGTTGCGGGAGGCTTTGGAGGAGAATAGCCCGTTGAGGCAAAAGCTGGGCCGGCAGGCGCAGCGGGAGTTGGGGCAGACTCTGGATTTGACGGTGCTGAAACGGAAGATCGTGCAGGCTACAGCTCCGCCCCGGGGCGGGTTTGTGGACTGGCGGGGGGCGGAGGACTACTGCCATGCCATGGAAAGTGCCTGTGTGAATCCACTCGATGAGCTGTTGCAGGAGGGACATGCCGCTGAAGTGGTGGAACTGGCGGAGTGGGTCTTAAAGCTGACGGAGCGGGCCTCGGAGCACGTGCAGGACTGTGGGGAGATTGGCATGATATGGGACCGGCTGCAGGCATTGCATCTGGAAGCTTGCCGACGGGCGAAGCCGGACGGGGTGGCGCTGGCAGGGCGGCTGTTTTCCCATGTCATTTCGAGTGGCTATTACCCTTTCCCGGAGGTGGTCAGAACCTATCAGGTTCACTTTGGAGTGGCTGGTGTGGCGGAGTTCAAACGGCTTGCTGAAGAGAGGCTGGCGGGACTTTCCCTCCCTCCTCCCGGGCCACCAGAACCTGACGGGCAGATTCCCCGGCGGAGGGCCATGGCGGAAAGCAAACGGCGGGAACAACAACTTCAGAACATCCGGGAGCTGAACTACCGGAGAACGATCGTGACTGCTTTGCTGGACCAGTGCCGGGAACTGGACGAAGCGAGCGGAGTCTGAACGACCACTCACGGCGGAATCGCACGGATTGACGGCATCCTCTGGATTCTCACCGTTGTCTTGTTCCCACAATGCGGAGGATTTGATCGAGCACGTGGTCGAGGTCTTTGGCAAGCTCATCCGTGAGGAAGCGGAGGACGAAATACCCGTGCAGCTGGAGCAGGGCGTCCTTACGGCGGTCCCGGCGGTAAGCAGAGGGATCACTGAGGTGCTGGAGCCCGTCGAGTTCGATGACGAGGCGGGCGGGGGCGCACAGGAAATCGACTTCCATGGTGCTGTGGTCGTTGAAGGGGATGGGAAGCAGGGCGTTGAGCTGAAAGCGGCCGGTGAGCTGCGGGTGGGTTTCGAGCCGCCGGTAGAGGAAGGCTTCGCTGGCGCTACGGGCGCGGGCGGAGCCTTCTGCATCAGGAGGCGGCGGCCGGGTGGCGTGAACGAAAAGCTGGGCGAGGGGGTAATCGACCCCATCGCGGATGAGCCGGCGGACGCTGGCGGCGTAGTCGGCTTTCCACTGCGGGGAGACGGGCATCGGCACGGCGGCGGGCCAGCCGGGGAGGGCGCTGGCGGGAAGTAAAATGGTATAACCAATAGCTTCGTAGCCCTGACAACGGCGGTCGAACATGCGGGAGAGGATGGGGACTTCGAGGTCGGCGTAATCGTAAATTTGGACGAGCTTTTTGCCATCGTTGAGGCGGTGCAGGCGGCCCGCGTATTGGGCGATGGTGCCGCGCCATGAGACCGGCATGGTGAGGAACAGGGTGTCCAGCCGGGGATCGTCGAAGCCTTCGCCCAGGAAACGACCGGTGGCGATGAGGACGCGGGGCTGATCGGCGGGAACAGCGGCCAGTTGATCAAGCGCAGCCGTGAGGAGCTTGCGGCCCATGCCGCCTTGCAGGATGATGACATTGGCCACCTGACGGCGCAAAGCCGTAGCGAGGATCTCCAAGTGGCCGGTGCGTTCCGTTAAAATCACCGGCGTGCGACCGGTGGCAACCGCGGCGAGGACGTCCTCGCAAATCATTTGATTGCGGATTTCAGAATGAAGCAGCACATCGCAAAGGCGCTGATATTCCCGGCGTTGGTCTTCGTCGGGATCGCCCTCGGGAAGGAATCCGGTGGAGCGCACCAGCACCTCATGGGTGAAGGGCCGGGACGCGGCCTGGGCGCGGGCATCGACGCGGTGCCTTACCGGGCCGCACTGCATGAAAATGATGGGATGGTGCCCGTCCTTGCGGGCCACGGTGGCGGACAGGCCCGTGACGTAGCGGGCTTTGGCGCGGCGGGCCACCAACTCGAAACTGTGGGCGGAAAGGTGATGGCACTCGTCCACGATGAGGTGGCCGTAGTCCGCTACCAGGTCAAGGACTTCGCCTTTTCGAACGAGGCTTTGAATGAGGGCGACATCCAGATTTCCGGTGAGTTTTCTCTTTCCACCGCCGAGGCGGCCGATGTCTTTGGGCTTCATGGCGAGGAATTCGCTGAGCCGTTCGATCCACTGTTCCAACAATTGCTGCCGGTGAACCAGCACGAGAGTATTGACTCCGCGCTGCGCGATGAGCCATGCGGCCAGCACCGTTTTTCCGAAGGCCGTGGTGGCGGCCAACACGCCGGTATCGTGTTGGAGCATGGCGGCTGCGGCGGATTGCTGGTCACCCCGCAGCGTGCCTTGAAATGTGACGGCCAGTGGCGTGCCCTGACACCGTTCATCCTGGAGTTTGGTTTTGATTCCAGCCGTCCTGAGAAGCTCCAAGGCCTCTTCCATGCAGCCGCGTGGCAGGGCGATGTGTTCGGGATGATCCTCCGCACAGGAGATGAT
>JAYUWQ010000759.1:0-3282 GCA_043753485.1 bacterium | reverse complement strand
TTACCTGGACGGCACTGCCCGCAATCACCGCCGGCCACATCAATTGCAGGATCCGCCGCACCCCGGAGTCCTTCCAGTCCCGGCTGAACTTGAAGCGGTAACCCAGCTTCCAAAGCGCCGGAAGCTGCACGCCGAGTTGCGCCATTCCCCCCAGCAATGTCCCGATACTGAAACCGATCATGGCCTTCCGCCCGAAGGTCGGGTCCATCAGATAACCAATTCCAGCGCCCCCTACGATACTCACGATATTGAAAAAGCTGCTGGCCATCGCCGGCACGCCATAGACCTTTTTGCTGTTCAGAATCCCCATCACCAAGGCCGCCAGCGAAACCATCAGGATGAATGGATACATCACCTGGGCCAGCGTCACCGTGAAGGGAATCTTCCATTCCTCACTGGCCCACCCTCCGGCCAGCAGCCGGACAATCCAAGGGGAGAGCAGCACCCCCGCGATGGAAACCAGGCTCATGAAGACCGCCGCCAGACTCAGAATCCGATGCGCCAACTGCCACGCCGCCCCATCGCCCTCCGTCTTCAACTTTTGCGAAAACACGGTCACAAAGGCCGTGCTCAGCGCCCCTTCCGCGAAGAGATCACGGAGCATATTGGGCGTGCGGAACGCCACCGTGAAACAGTCCCGCAGCCCCGGCGCAAACAAGGCCGCAAAGACCAGTTCCCGGATCAACCCCAAAACCCGGCTGCACATGATCGCCAGGGCCACCACCCCCGTCACCTTCACCCCCGCCGATTTTTCATCCGGCTTGGCCGATTCCAAGGGAGACGGGGCACCGGCGGCGATCGAATCAGGAGTCTGGGACATGAAGGAAATTTACACGGGCTACTCACACGGTTTGGATGGCCCCGTCAACAGAGGGCCCGCTCCGCCGTGCCGGTTCCTTGTGCCATCAGCCGGTGCCATCACCAACTCCCGCCATTCCGCCACAGGCCATTCCAAATGGTCGAGCGTTTCCAAATATCGAATGGTTTCCGTTCGGCGGCACGTATGCCATCCACGGTTTCCCTTCCCAATAATTTTCGCATGATCCAACCTCCCTCTCTTACCTCCCGCTGCCTCCACGGCTGCCTGGCGCTGGCCCTCGCGCTCACCGCTTCCGCGCGGGCGGATGACCCTGCCAAAAAAGCCACCCCGGCCCGCAGCACCGATCAGGTGGAATTCACCATCGGCCCCGACTACTCCGATGCCCCGGAACTGGCCAAATCCAACGTTCCCCAGGGAACTGTCCACGAATTCACCATGAAATCCGGGGACAGCAAAATCTACCCGGGGATTGCCAAAGGCCAGACGGGCACCGTTCCCTACGAGCGAAAGGTGGCCGTTTACATTCCCAAACAATACCGGGCCGGGCGGGAAGCGCCCTTCCTGATCGCCCAGGATGGGATGGGCTACCGGAGTTTCCTGCCCACCATTCTGGATAACCTCATCGCCAAACGCCGGGTTCCGCCCCTCATCGCCATCATGATCAACTCCGGAGGGGGCGACTCCAAAGGCAGCCAGCGCGGCCTGGAATACGATACCGTCTCCGGCCTATATGCCGAATTCATCGAGACCGAAGTGCTTCCGAAAATCGCGGCCGACTACAAGGTGAAATTCACCACGGATCCGGAAGGCCGCGCCACCATGGGCGGCAGTTCCGGAGGATCCGCGGCCTTCACCATGGCGTGGTTCCGGCCGGATCTTTACCGTCGCGTCCTGACGTATTCCGGCACCTACGTGGACCAGCAGTCCCCGCCCAATCCTGAGTCTCCCCGCGGAGCCTGGGAATATCACGAGCACCTGATCCCGCAGGCGGAAAAGAAGCCCCTGCGGATCTGGCTTCACGTCAGCGAAAACGATAACGGGTCCAAGCGGGACGAAGCCTCTCTCCATAACTGGGTCATGGCCAATCAACGCATGGCCGCCGCCCTCAAAGCCAAAGAGTATCCCTATCGCTACGTCTTTGCCGAAAACGCCGGCCACACCGACGGACGGGTCACCCGGCAAACCCTGCCTGGTGCCCTGGAGTGGCTCTGGGAAGGCTACCGGGCCAAATAAACGGCCTCATCCCGGGACGGCGGCGGCGCATTTCTAACCCAACGTGATCCCCACGGCGCCGAGGGCCGCATAGTCTGCCGGCTGGTGCGTGAGGAGGATGATCTGCAGACCGCGGCTGGCAGCGAGATCCAACATGCTTTGCAGCTGACGCAGGCGGGTGGCATCGCTGTGGGCAAAGGCGTCATCGAACACCACCGGGAGCGTGCCTCCATGCGAAGCGGCCAGCACTTCCGCCATGGCCAGCCGCACCGCGGCGGCGGTTTGCTCGCGGGTGCCTCCACTTAGACTATCAAATGGGACCGCCCCTCCCGCATGGCCCGGGCGGATCAGCTGGAGCCCGGTAAAAGCCTGGTCTTCCAGAATGACCGCCGCCCGGGTGCCCGGACCAAACAGACACTCCAGATAACCGGAAATACAGTCGGCCAGCGGACGGGTAAAACGATCCGCCATCGCCGCCTGCTCCGCGCTGAAAGCCTCATGCAGCAGGCGGCGGGAGGCGGCCTGCCGGCGGAGGCGCTGCACATTTTCCGTGGCCTCCGCCACCCGGGCGGTGGCGAGGGCCAGCGTGGCCGCAGGATCGTCACTGCCGTCCGACCGGAGTTGATCGGCGGCGACCGCACGCCGGGTTTCCGCCGCCGTGCGCTGGCGGCCCAGTTCCTCCAGGCTGCGTTGAAGGCGCTGGAGGTTGCGGGCTGTGTGCTCCGGCTGCAGCTCCTCCAGGATTTTCCGGATCGCCGCCAACCGCCCGGCCGCCAGTCGGCGCCGGTCCCTCGCTTCCAGCAGAGCCGCCGCACGGGTGAAGTCATCCCCGTGGGAGGTGAGGAGCAGGTCGAGCTGGGCGAGCAGACCGGTGTGCCGGGTGTGGCGGTCGCGCAGGCTCTCCTGGTGCTGCAAAAGGACCCGGGCGCCTTCGGTGGCGGTCCGGGCGGCAGCATCCCGGAGGGTTTTGGTGCGGACCACCGCGGACTCTGCCAGTTCAAGGTGACGGACCGCTTCCCCCAGCAGGACCCGGGCAGTCTCCGGATCGACCGGGGCGGTTTCTACTGCGGCGGTCCGGCGGGCAGTATCTGCCAGAGCCGCCGCATGGGCCGCCTGCGCTTCCGCCAAGGCTGCCGGCAGGGTGCTGGCTTGCAGCGACTTCAGAGCGGCCTGTCCTGACATGAACCGGGAGGCCAGATCCGCCCGCCGGGCGGTGCTGGCGGAGGCTTCCTCCAGGCTGCGGACCCCAT
>JAYUWQ010000758.1:0-8495 GCA_043753485.1 bacterium | reverse complement strand
GGAGTCAGCCTTTCCATCAGCGGTCCGGCGCAACCTTCGGCTGCCGGAGCTGACTATCAATTCAATCCCATTCCATTTGCCGCCGCTTACCAGGTTTTAGTGAACCAAGCGTCTTCGGCCGCCTCCGGCTACCTCGAGAATGGCGATAGCCTCAATCCGGCTATTACGGCCGAAAAGACGGGGACTTACCCGATTTTGCAGGGGGCGGCATCCCTCACGGTGAAGGACGCGGTTACGCTGAAGGATATAACCACTACTTTTACCCCGCGTGGCGGCACCAAGTCTTTTCACCTTTGCTTCCCGCTGGACCAGTCCGAAGTGGACTACCAACCGCACCACCAGTCCTTCATGCTCGGCCCGGAGTTCATTCCGACTGCCACCAGCAGCATCGGCTTCAACGAACACTTCCGCTGGCTCTTCACGGTGAACCGGCTCAGCTTGGAAGTCACCACTGATGGGGGCAGTCTCTGGACAGAAATCTACGGTCGTAACGGGGCTTCCACCTACACCGTCAGCGGCATTTACTCCGGCACGGACTGGGACAGTGGCTGGAAGGCGCGCAGTGTATCTCTCGCGCCCTGGGCCGGCCGTCCGCTGCGCCTGCGCTTCATTCTGCGGCATGGCAATCTTTCTTTTGACGGTCCGGATATCAATCATGGATGTTTTATCGACGACATCAGTCTTACCAACGTCAGCCGTATGGGCACTGCGACCACCACTACCGTGCCAACGTCAGCCTTCAGGCTGGATCATCAGACGGCTGGTACTGCCCTTGTCTCCGGGGCCTCCTACCTCCTCCGCGTCCGGCCGCAGATCGGTGCCCGTTTTCTGGGATATTCCACGCCCCTCGCCGTGGCGGCCAGGCCTCCGACAGGATTTGAATCGGCGTATCCTCTTCTCTCCTCGCAACCAATGGGGGATTCCGATCAGGATGGCGTGTCCAACTTGATCGAGTATGCCTTTGGTCTCCATCCCGGCACTCCAGGCGATGGCGCGGCACTGCCGCAACCGGCACGCACTGCCTCCGGGTTGACCCTCGGGTTCACGGTTCCGGCCGGCATCAGTGATTTGAACTACAGCGCCGAATGCACCAGCGACTTCGTCCAGTGGGCCCCGGTCCCGGATCAAGGGAGCGGTGCCCAACGCAGCTTCACCGTTCCGGTGACCCCGGGGGAAAAATGTTTCATCCGCCTGAGGATCAGCCAAGCCGCACCGTAGGATGCTTCAGGCCGGGGCTCCATTGAGGTCGGATCTGTTTCCCTGGGCTGGGAGAATTCCCGTCCGTGCCTTCCCATTCGCCCGCGAAGATCCGGTCCTATGAGAAGGGGACGTTAATGATTGGTCCGGTGCAAACGGCGTTCAGATCCGGTTGCCGAGGAAATCATCTTGCGGTTTCTAAAAACTCTCGTATTTTATGGTAATTATACAATGATTGCCACCCGGTCCGATTTTCTGCGGTTTCTCCTGCTACTCTCCGCATGTTGTGGCGGGGTGGTCCGGCAGGCTGCGGCCGGCCCGGAAACGTGGGAACCCATCGACGGAGTAGTGCCCGCGGGGGGGTTTGTGATGGACCCTACCAGCCGCATTGAGTCCCTCTCTTTCTACAACACCGTGTTCCTGGCCTCGGAAGGTGCGGAGAACCGGATACATTGGACGGGGAGTTACGGGGCCTGCACCCCGGGAACCACCCATTCGCTGTTTCAGGAGGATGTCCGGCGGAGGGTGAATTATTACCGCGCCATTTGCGGTTTGCCGGCCGCCATCAGCTTTGGAGCGGATCCGGCGCCGAACGATGGCCCAGCGGGCAGTCCGGCGGTACCGGCGAATACCTCCAAGCACTCCTGCGCCCAGGCTTCCGCCTACATGAACGCGTTTTCGGACGTTTTCTACGATAGCAACCTGTTGTCCCACACCCCCGCCGCGGCCTCTTCGGTCTGCTGGAGCACCAAAGCCTGGAATGGCTCCTACCACGGCAATCTGACGGTGGGCTTTTTTGGGCCGCGGGCGATTGATGTTTACATGGCGGACGATGGTCAGGGCGACGACCAGGCCAACAACCTCAACGTAGGGCACCGGCGCTGGATTCTCTACTCGCGGGCCAAGGACATGGCCACCGGCGATGTGCCGCGCGGCACCTATACCGATACTTCGGGAAGCTACCCAGTGCTCCCCTCCAACACCCTTTATGTCCTCGGGGTGTTCAACTCCGCAGCCAGCTCCCCCAAACAATTTGTGACCTGGCCGCCCCGCGGATACGTCCCCGCTCCGCTCAAACCCCTGCGCTGGTCCATTTCCTACCCTGGTGCCGTTTTTCCGACCGCCGCTTCGGCCATCACCGTGACCGGTCCCGCAGGAAATGTCATTCCGGTGACGGTGCTCTCCGCCAACCAGAACAATTTCGGCGACAACACCCTCGTTTTCCAGCCACAGCAGACCGCTTTGCAGGGTATTTCCGATACGGCATTCAATGTCACGGTCACCGGCATCAGCGGCAGCGGAGTTCCTGTCTCCCACACCTGGCAGACCATTTTCTTCGACCCCACGGTGCTGGGCATCAGCCAGAACCTGACCGGCCCCGTCCAGCCCCCCGCCGCTGGCGCGGACTATCAATTCAGCGCCGCCCCGCTGGCGTCTTCCTATCAAATACAGGCGGCCCAGCCTGCCGCCCCCGCCACCTGGCTCCAGAATGCCGAGACGGCCCCGCTGGAGTTTACGTCGGACACCACCGGCACCTACCCGGTGCTGCAGGGCGCGGCATCGCTTTCCGGCATCGGCTTCACCCCGCGGAGTGGCTCCAAATCCTTCCATCTCTGTTTCCCGCTCGACGAGTCCGAGGTGGACTACCTGCCGCACAACCAATCCTTCAGCCTGAATGGCGAATTCATCCCGGAACCCACCAGCTCCCTGCAGTTCCACGAATACTTCCGCTGGCTCTTCAGCGTGAACCGGCTCAGCGCCGAAATCTCCACCGACGGCGGCAATCAGTGGACCGAAATTTACGGAAGGAACGGCAGCTACAGCTACGCCCCGGGAGCCAACTACACCAACACCGGCTGGGACGGAGTTTGGCATTTGCGCACCATTTCCCTGGCCCCGTGGGCCGGTCAGCCGCTGCGCCTGCGTTTCATTCTCCGGCCCGGCAGCGTCTCGTTTGATGGTCCCGATATCAATCATGGGTGCTATCTCGACGATATCGCCCTGACGAATGTGCGCCGCCTCACCGCCTCTGCCATCGTCACCCAGTCCAGCACGTCCTTCACGCTCAACAGCCAGTTCACCGGGGGAAATCTGATTCCCGGGAATCCCTACCTGTTGCGGGTCAGATCGCAGATTGGCACCCGCTTCATGGGTTACTCGGCGGCGCTGACGGTGGTGCCACTGCCTCCGGGTGGGTTCGAAACCGCCTTTCCTGCTCTGGCCAGCCAACCCCAGGCGGATGCGGACAACGATGGGATCGCCAACCTTGTGGAATATGCCTTTGGCCTGAATCCCCTCGCCGCCACCAACGCCCTTGCCCTGCCCCAGCCGGCTCTGACCGCGGCCGGGCTGACGCTCGATTTCACCATTCCCGCCACCGTCACGGCCGTGAGTTATACGGCGGAATGCACCAGTGATTTTGTCCAATGGCTGTCCGTCCCCAACCAAGGCAGCGGATCGCAGCGGAGTTTCACGGTGCCCGTCACGCCGGGGCAGAATTGCTTCATGCGATTGCGTGTCAGCCAGCAATAGCCACCTGCACTGGACCGTCTTCCGGGCATCTCCCGGGGATGCCTCCCCGCCTTGACGCTGGGCCTCCCCACGTGCATGGAAGCATTCCCAGCCATGCCTGCCAAAAAGAAACCCACCGCCGCCGCCCCGTCCCCCAGCCGCCAGTTCTCCGGCATCCTCGTCGATGGCCCGGAACGCGCCGCCAGCCGCGCCATGCTCCACGCCGTCGGTTTCAAGACCGCCGACTTCAAGAAAAACCAGATCGGTATCGCGTCCACTTGGAGCCAGGTCACCCCGTGCAACATGCACATCGACAAGCTCGCACTGGAGTCCGCCAAGGGCGTCGATGCCGCCGGTGGCAAAAGCATCATTTTCAACACCATCACCATTTCCGACGGCATCAGCATGGGCACCGAGGGCATGAAATACAGCCTCGTTTCCCGCGAGGTCATCGCCGACTCCATTGAAACCGTAGTTGGATGCGAAGGCCTCGACGGCTTCGTGGCCATCGGCGGCTGCGACAAAAACATGCCCGCCTGCGTCATGGCCATGGGCCGGCTGAACCGCCCTTCCGTCTTCGTTTACGGCGGCACCATTCTGCCTGGCTGCCACAAGGGCAAGGACGTGGATGTGGTTAGTGTTTTTGAAGCCGTCGGCCAGCACGCCAGCGGCCAGATCAACGACAAGGAACTCGCCGCCCTCGAGCAATGCGCCATCCCCGGTCCCGGTTCCTGTGGCGGCATGTATACCGCCAACACCATGGCCAGCGCCATCGAAGCTCTCGGCCTTTCCCTGCCCAACAGCAGCTCCCAGTCCGCCATCGGCGACGAGAAACTCCAGGACTGCTTCGACGCCGGCGCCGCCGTGCTGCACCTCATCAAACGCGGCATCCGTCCCTCCGATATCCTCAGCCGCGAGTCCTTCCTCAACGCCATCACCCTCATCACCGCCCTCGGCGGCAGCACCAATGCCGTGCTCCACCTCCCCGCCATGGCCCACGCCGCCGGAATCAAGCTGAGCATCGACGACTTCACCAAAATCGGAGCCCGCACCCCTGTCCTCGCCGACCTCAAACCGAGCGGTAAATACGTCATGTGGGAACTCGTGAAAATCGGCGGCACCCTGCCGCTGATGAAGCTCCTCCTCAACGCCGGCCTGCTCCACGGCGACTGCCTCACCGTCACCGGAAAAACGTTGGCGCAAAACCTCGCCAAGGTGAAACCCGAGTATCCCGAAGGCCAGCAGATCATCCGTCCCTTCAGCAATCCCATCAAAAAAACCGGCCACCTCGCCATCATGTATGGCAACCTCGCCCCTGGCGGCGCGGTCGGCAAGATCAGCGGGAAAGAAGGTACCCAGTTCAGTGGCAAAGCCCGCGTCTTTGACAGCGAGGAACTGGCCATGGCCGCCATCACCGGCCGCAAAATCAAAGCCGGCGATGTCATCGTGATCCGCATGGAAGGACCCAAAGGCGGCCCCGGCATGCGCGAAATGCTCGGGCCCACCAGCGCCGTGATGGGCCTCGGCCTCGGCAAGGAAGTCGCCCTCATCACTGACGGCCGTTTCAGCGGCGGCAGCCACGGGTTTGTGGTCGGCCACATCACCCCCGAAGCATTCGTCGGCGGCCCGCTCGCCATCGTCAAAAACGGCGACCCCATCAGCATCGACGCCATCGCCCGCAAGCTCACCCTCGGCATCCCCGACAGCGAAATCGCCTCCCGCCTCGCCAAGTGGAAACAGCCCAAACCCCGCTACACCAAAGGCGTCCTCGCCAAATACGCCAAACTCGTCACCAGCGCCTCCGAAGGAGCGGTCACGGACGCGGGGTTGTGAGGGGATACACGTTTTACCCGACCGCATAGTTTCCCAATGCCTTCATGGAGGAGGGGGAATCGTCTTCTGTGGTTTCAGTGGATGATCCAAATACTTTGATCCGTAGGTTTCAAAGGTCCCGTCGAAATCCTCGTCGCCCCACTCCAACGCCACCCCGCTTCCAGAGTAGCTGCGTATCCTGTCAATGCGACCATCTTTGTTCCGATCATATCTTGCGATACCCTCATTTGCTGCCGGTTGCACGCAGCCCGACATAAGTGACGTGAAAGTCCATAGGACGAGGGCGCTGAGATTTTTTTGCATTTTTTGGTGATTAACTCAAGACCTTAAAATTGGCAACACAACCAGCCAATTCCTGCGCGCATTTCAGACGCAACAGCGGCACATTCCCGCCATGAGCATGACAACTCTTACGCCAACCAGTGCCCGGGCCAACTTGTCCGCGTTGTTGCGCCGGGCTTTGCGGGGGATGACATCGGAATCGTGGTGGACGGAAAAATCATCGCGCTGTGTCCGGTGACTGTGGAGTCCACCGACTACGCGGCACGGGAATATGGAGTTACCCCCGGCGAACTTGAAGCCTTCGAAAAGCGCACCCATGAAAAGACCGCGAAAGCCCGGAAAGCCGGAAAGCTCCACGCCTTCAGCGGAGACCTCGAAGCCCTCACTAAAGGCAAGGGTAGAAAATGAATTGCTGGAGCAATTGCGGAAACGGACCAAGGCGGAACGCAAGCTGATCGGGGAAGCCATGAATGTGGGGTTGACTATGACACCGGGCCGGGAGCGAACACGCCCCTTGCAGCAAGGCTCAACCAAAGGCAAAATATCATTCATGGGCTCCTACACAACACAACCCATCCCGACAAATCTGCGCGAGCAAATGGTCCAGCGCATGCAATCAGCTCCCGACGAGGATCTGCTCTTTGCCTACGAGGTTATGCTCATGGCGGAGAAAGACCGTGTTTGGAAGCAAATTCAAGCTGAGGGCACAGCTGAGGCTGCCGCCGGGCTCCATGACAATCTGCCGGACTTGATCCGGCAATACCGGATGCGGAATCGCCCCTCCGCATGACAGTCTGCATTGATACCAACACGCTTTTGCAGGGCAGAGTGCCTGCCCATCGCTACTTCCCAATCCTGGATGGGATCGTTGCCGGTCGGCTGGCGTGGGCGGTGTCAAATAGAGTCCTGACTGAGTATACCGAGATTTTGACCCGAATGTCCGGTCCCGGAGCTTGGGCCAGCCTATCGCGGCTGATTGATCTCATCGACGCGTCCGGCAACCTCATATCCATCAGCCCGCATTTTCAGTTCCGCATCATCGGGGATGATCCCGATGACAATGGCTTCACCGACTGCGCCATCGCGGCCCATGCCGACTATGTGATCACTGAGGACCGCCATTTCGCTCCGCTGGCCAATGCCGGCTACAAGCCGCAGCCGATCACGCCGCAGGCATTTATTGAGCGATACCGTGGAATTCACGTCTTGTGAGCCAGCGCTTTTCCGGGTTCGGCTCGTGCAGCCATTTTACTTGCGGGGAAGCGGAGCCGGCAGGTTGGCGGTGAGGGCTATCAGGGCGGAGAGCTGGGTGTTGAAATTCCATTCCTGATTTTGGGCGCCGGGTTGCCATTGCAGGCCGAATTCCCCGGTCGGGCCCACGCTGTGCTTTTGCAGGGAAGCGGCACTGGTTTGCAGCAGGGTGGTGACCTGCCTGGAAACGTCAGGGTGTTTTCCCAGGCGGTTCAGGGTATCCCGCAACTGGCCGAGCGCCCGGGCAAGAACGCCTTTGAAAAGGGCGGTGTCCCAGCCGGTTTGGCTCAGTTTTTCGATCAGGACGCCGTCCTGCACGAAACCCGCCTTTTCCAGCAGGGTGCGGGTGAAGGCGGCGGCTTCGTCCACGCGGGCCGGTTCTCTGGCGGCTTCGGCGAGGGCGAGCAGGCTCAGGATCCACATGCCCTGATTGTAACTCCAGTAGTCGCCCTGGTGGCCTGGGCCATCCACGATCCCGGTGCCGTCAAACAGCTTTTGATCGTCGAACCACTGACGGGTTTTCCCGGCGGCGGCGAGATAGGTGGGCTCGCCGGTGACCGTGTGGAGCCGGGCGGATAATGTCAGGAAAAGACTGTTACTGATGGCATTGGTGACGGGGGGCTGCTGCTCCAGATTCCAAATGATGCCGCCATCCGGCAGGCGATGGGCATCCATGTGCCGTTGGATGGCCCGGGCGGTGACGAGGTAGTCTGCCCCGCCGGTGAGGTGGTGCATTTTCAGCCATGCCAGCCCCCACCACCCGGAGTCGTCGAGATATTCGTTATTGAAGTCGCGGAAGCCGGCCTTGGTGGAGTGCCGGGGGCGGGGTTTGCGGCGGCGGGCTTCGTCATCCCGGCCGGACCATTGGCCCCGGGCTTTCAGGGCGGGAATGATGCCGGTCACATGATCCGGATTGTCCCGGTGGCGGCGGTGCAGTTCCGCAAGGGGCGTGATCCACCGGCGGTTGCCGGTGGCCGCCATGAAGTCTGCCAGGGTTTCCACGGCATTGGCGCAGGACCACCATGGCGGATTGAGCCGACCCTCGAACCAGGCGCGCAAATCGTTACCGGGCCGGTCCAGCCAGATGGAGAGTTCCGGAGACCAATACCGCGCATCCAGGCGTTGGAATCCTTGTTCCACGGCCAACGGAAGGTTGGGGGTCGCCGGGGGAAGGGAATCCGCCGGGAGCATCCGCGCCAGGCTACTCCCTGCCAGCAGTTGCAGGATGGCGCGGCGGGGCAGTGGACGGCAGGGACTCATCAGTCATCTTCCCTGCCTTGGCGGGCGGTTCAAGTCTGAGTCTGCCACGACGGGTTTCTGCCGGCCGCGAATCATCCCCTCTCCGCTGCACCAGCCGCCCTGCTGGGGCCCCTCAATCTTTCCGGACAGCCTGCATCCCGGAACATACCCTGGTGGATACC
>JAYUWQ010000757.1:0-8496 GCA_043753485.1 bacterium | reverse complement strand
AACGTGGCGGTGACTTCCTCAACTGGGAGCCGCTGCCGGTGGCCTATCATGTCAAGGGACTCCGCAGCACCGACCCTGCCAGCCTGCTGAAAGAGGCGGAGGAGGCCATCCGGGGCAATCTGCAGGCGCACGCCGCGGCGATCATTCACCGTTATGGCGGACTCGGCCATGATCCGAAGGAAGCGTTTGCCCTGATGCGGCGTTATGCCGTGAGCGAGGACGGCGCGCTGCACGCGGAGAAGTTTTACCGGACCGTGTCGGAGGAATTCAGCGCCACCCGGGCGGTATTCCGCTGGCGTCATCTGACGGCTCTGGCGCGGGTCACTGCCAGTGAGTTCGGGCGGCCCGCCGCCGGCATGGCGGAAGCGCGGGAATTGCTGAAGGTGTGAGGGACCAAGGGCTGGCAAGGCATCAAGGGATATCCTTCCGGAACTGACCGGACCCAGGATGCAGGCGATCCGGCGGGCCGGGGATGGCCGCCCGATGCCATTTGATGGAACCGCGATTTGTGGTGGTAAAGTCTTCAACGGCTCCGATGATCAGCGACGCTCCAACCGCCCGCCATTGCCGCTGCTGGTTTTCCAAAGTCTTCCCATGCTCCGTTCCCTCACCCTCTGGAAAGCCGCCGCCCCCGTGTGGGCGGCGCTGCTCTGTGCCTCCTTCTCTGCCGATGTCACGATTCAAACCGGCCATTCCCGGGAGGATGTGGCTTTCAAGCTGGATCCAGTGCCACCTCCCGCGGTGGATGATGCCGCCACCGGGGCCTCGTTTAAAATCATCGGCGGCATGGCGGACCCGAATGCCAGAAACGGCCTGGCGGTGCTGTACGACGGCAAGGTGCCCGCCAATGAGGATGCCCCGGGGGATAATTTTTTCTTTGCCCCGCGCACTGGAAAGGGCCGCCTGCTGATCGATCTGGGCCGGGTGGTCGACGTGAAAAGTGTCGCCACCTACTCCTGGCACCAGGGGGGCCGGGCTGCACAACATTACACGCTTTATGCAGCCGACGGCTCCGGCATCGGATTCAAGACCGAACTGGAAGCGGATGCGGATCCTGAAAAAGCCGGCTGGAAGCTGATCGCGAAAGTGGATACCGCCGGCAAGGGACCGGGCCAGCATGGGGTGGAGATTTTTCCCGGCAAAAATGGCACACCCGGCAAAAGCCGGTATCTGTTATTGGAGGCTGAGCCCAATGAGGATCCCTCCGGGTTCGGGCAGACCTTTTACAGCGAAATCGATGTCATCGATGCCGCCGCCCCTCCGGTGAAGCGCCTGAATGTGGAGAAGATCCTCGACACTTACAAAACCCACGACGGCAAATACACCTTCATTGTGGATTCCACCCAGTCTCCCGACCTGCGGGAGTGGTTCGGTAAAAAAGCCATTCCGGCAGTGAAGGAGTGGTATCCGAAAATCGTGGAGTTGATTGCGGTGCCTGGTTTTGCCTCGCCCACGCAAATGACCCTGCGGCTGCAGGAAGGCGTTATCATGCCCGGAAACCGCGGCGTGCCGGCCTATGCCTCCGGCGGCAATATTGTGGTCAGCTCTGATTTTCTGCGTTCCCAGGAAAAAGGCGAAGCGATTGGCTGTGTGATCCATGAGATCGTGCACATCGCGCAAACCAGCGACTGGGGCCGGGGCCGGGTCCCTGGCTGGGTGACGGAGGGCGTGGCCGACTACATCCGGTGGTTTCTGTTTGAGCCGGAGTCCCAAGGGGCGGTGATCCGCGATCCTGGCAAGGCCCGCTACGATGCCAGCTACCGTACCACCGCCAACTTTTTCGACTGGATGGTCCGCACCCAGGTGAAGGATTTGCCCCGCAAGCTCAACGCCACTTCCAGCACCGGCTACAACCACGGACTCTGGCGGGAGTGGACCGGTAAAACCGTGGAGGAGTTGGAGGCTGACTGGAAAAAGTCGCTGGGGCCCTGAATAGAGATCCGGACTGGCGTGTGTTCAACGACCGGGCGGCGGGCCACCGCGGGGGCCGCCGAATCCTCCAAATCCACCCCCATTGCGGAACAAGGCGGAGCGTTCCTCCTCCTGCTTGCTGTAGAGTTCGTATTGCTCGGGCGTGAGAATAGCCTGCATGCCTTCCAGCATGGTCTTCTGCCGTTCCTCAAAGGCTTTTTGGACATCACCGCCCTCGGCCGCGATCTGGCCGGGATCGAAACCGGTTTGTTCCTGCTGGGCGTAGAACTGGAACGCGGCGTCCTTCTGTTCGGCGGTCAGGGAAAGTTTATTCTGCAGGTCATTGAGCTGCTGATTGGCCCGGCTTTCGATCTGCGTCTGCTTTTGCTCGGCCTTGTAAGCGTCATAAGCGGCCAGCTGGTCTTCCGACATGGCCGCCGTGATAGCCGTTTCCTGGGCGGCCTCGGCGGCGGCGAATTTGGCCATCGCTTCCTGGCGCGTTTTGTCAGTGTCTTCAGGGGCTCCTCCGGCCCGGCGGCGGGTATCCATGGCTTCGCGCAAGGCTTCCCGGTCACTGCTGCCCTTTTCCATGGCCGTCCGGATGGCGAGCTCCTGTTCAGGGGTCAGGTTAAGTTTTGACTTCAACGCCAGAATTTTGGCATCAATCCGCTGGGTCCGTTCCAGGCTGCGCATCTCCTTGAACCGGGCATCCCGGGCGGCGCGTTCGGCCTCCGCCGCCGAGGTCTCTTCGGCGGGCGGGGCATCCGTCCGGGAGGCGAATTCCGCGTCTGGTTTAACTTTTTGATTCCGGCTGCCGGGCACAGCGGCTGTGGCGGATGGAGCGAGGGCGATGAAGGTTTTGGCTTGGGCGGTCAAGGCCTGGTTGGTTTCACTCAATTCGCTGAGCTGCAGCGCCTGCCAGGCGGCCAGACCCGACACTCCAGCCAGGGCTGTGATGAGGATGTAATGGGATTTTGTCATGGCTTCCAAGCGGCAGGATGTCAGGAAAACCATGGCTCATCCAAGGTCGTCCGGTACCTCTGATTGGTTGCCACACTGGTGCCTCCCCGGCCATTAAAAAGTTGTAAAGCTGAGGTAAAGTTTTTTAGCAGGGGTGCGCTGTGAGGATGGCTGCGGGCAACCCCAGCCGGAGAGTTTTTCGCCCGTCCCGGCCGCCGTCCCCGGGTTGGCCTGCGGGCGCAGGCGCAACCAAGGGACCGCGAGGGCAGGGGAACCTGGCCAACCTGCGGTTGAACTTTACTGCCCGGGGGTGGGATCCTGGGTCCGTTTGGTGGGGGTGGGGGCGGGGGCCTCCGGGGTGCCCGGTGCAGTGACGATCACGACTTCATCGGCAAACAGGGTGTCGCCGCGCTGGGAATAACGCACTTTCACGGGCAGGCCCGCCTTGATGAGGTTGGGGGACACCGGTTCGCCGGCTTCATTCGTCCAAGTGGTGGTTTTTGAGTATTGATAACGAAGGGCTTTTTCCTGCTGGTCCGACTTCAGAGTGAGGACTCCAGGTTCGAATTTCAGGATGGTGCCGGAATTCATCACCACGGTTGTTTTGATAGTCTCCTCGACCATTTTACCGCCTGGCTTCAGGGTTTCGCGGGTGGTCAGGGTGACGCCGCCGCCGGGCAAGGGGACCTGGATGCGTTGGACCACCACCCTGGCCGCAATCAATTCATTGCCGTTTTCCGCAAAGTTGACTTCCACCGGGGTTTCAGGTTTCAGCAGGGCCACATCCACCGGTTTGCCATCCAGGTCGATAAACCGGGTGCTGGCATTGCAGGTTAGTCCAATCGGGGCCTTGCCCAGCTTCGTGCGCAGCATGAGTTGTTTGGTCTCCGGGTCCATAAGGTGGATCTTCCCCTCCATTTTAGTGAGACTGGGGTCGGGAAGGATGGACTTGCGGGTGGTCTCCGTGGTTTCTGTCAGGGACGGGGCGGAGGGAGCCGCCGGTGGCAGTCCGGTTTTTTCCTGGGCATTTGCCAAGGAGGCAAACGGTGCGAGGGAAAGCAAAGCGGCGGCAGGGATGAAGAGATGTGGTTTCATAGGATTAGGTTTGGTGGGGGCAGACGGGGCGGTCCGCAGACGGAGCGATCCAGGCTGGGCCTTCCTCATTGCAGGAAACCGGCCGGGGCCGGATTCCCCGGTGGACGGGTCCGGAGCAGGTCTTTCCCACCCGCATTCTGCCTTGCCCCTGAGGCAAAGTTCCACAGAGCCGGGAGGGACAGCCCGGGGGGGGCAGGCATCGTTGCAAAGTGCCCGTATCCTGCCCCGGGGGACAGGCAACCTGCCTCTTCCTGATACTCCGGCCGGGGCTGCTTCCCCCGATGAAAGGGTATTTATAGCCATTTTTCAGACCTGGCCCGGCTTCTGCAAAAGAGCAGGCCGTCCCGGTATTCTGGTTCCCCCCATGACCGGAAGTTTCCGGATGCCAACTCAACCCCCCCACCGAAATGAAGCTGCTTATAACAACCTTGAGTGCCCTGAGCCTGGGCTTGCTGCTCCCTGTGACCGCCCAGGTGACGGAAACAAAAACGGAGACCGAAATCCAAAAAAATCCAGACGGCAGTATCACCGAAAGCACCACCACCACCGTCACGACTTTCAATCCCGATGCCCGGACCAAAGTGGTGCAATACTTTGATGCCTACAAGACCAGTCCCCACGGTCTCCCCCCGGGCTGGGCACCCCGTTTCAAGCTCAAGGAGCTTCCCGCCGCCTGGACCACCACCCGGATCGCTCCGGGGGTCATCGTCGGGGAAAAGGAACGGCCCTTCCTCGTGGAAGCACCGCCCGAGCTGATCAAAGTCCTGCCGGCCCCCACCGGAGCGGTCCGCTATTACGTCGCAGGCAGCAACGTGGTGGCCGTGAACCAGACCTATCAAGTGGTCGATTCCATCCAGATCCCCACGGTCAAATTTGTCGAAGTTGAAGACGACGATGATGATGATGATGACGACAAGGATGATTAAGCGGGAACCCGCTTTTTCAGTCCGCTTCCCGGCGGACCACGCCCGATCTGCCCAGGCCTTTTTTCACCGAAAGCCAGGGCCTGAACAGCAGAGGGGCGGCGCATTACGGTTGCGCCGCCCTTCTCATGTCAGGAGGCAGGCAGAAGAAAGAGTCCATCCGGTCTGAATTTATTGATGTGCCCGGCCGTCCCCTCATTGCCTGAAAATGCATTCCCCCCAAAAAACCCATCAAAACCCCATGAAAACTTCTTTCCACTCCTCCCCTCCACGCCTCGCGATGGCGGCATTGCTGCTGCTGGGCGCGCTGGCTCTCCCCGGGGCTGCCTCCGCCAAGCCGGATAAAAAAGGGAACTCTTCCAGCCACAACCGCAAACCTGACAAAAAGCAGGACTACAGCCGCTCCTCCCGCGACAGCCGCAGCGGAAGCGGATATGACCGCGACAGCCGGAGCGGAGGCGGCTATGACCGGGACGACGACCGGGGCAGGACGCACTACCACTCCCGCCCGCGGAGTTCCTTTACCCTGAACTTCGGCCTCGGTTATGCCGGCCGGGGTTATTATTATGGTCCTCCAGGAGAGTCGTATTATTACCACCGGCCGGAGGTCCGTTATTACCGTACCCGGGAACTGGCGCCACGCGAATACCAAGGATACGACTACCGCGCGATGTCGGTGGGAGCTTCCGTGCAGCAGGCGCTGGCGCGGCGGGGTTACTACCGGGGCGGGATTGATGGGCACATTGGACCTTACTCGCGCCAGTCGATCGCCCGCTATCAGGCGGATCACGGCCTGCGTCCGACCGGACTGATCACCTCGAGCCTGCTGAGATCCCTCGGCTTGGAATAAGCTCTGGCCGCTCGTCCCCCTGACCATTAAGCTCTTGATTGGTCAGGGGGAACCGGGTCCACGGGAAGGCCAGGCCATCCCTTGCCGGAGATCATAGCCGGTGGCCGGCGCCTCACACCTGATGAGGCGCGGGGCCTCATTCAGAGCACCGGGGTGATGGCGGCAATTAACTGCGAGTTGGAGACTTGGAAGACGGGCCGGTGGCCATGCGGATTCCTACGGCGGTACAGGGAAAGGAGAAGGGTGTCATACGGGGCAGGGAGAAGGGTGTTACTGAGGACTTTTGCCTTTCTGGATCAGCGATTTTAAGGGGACAGAGTTGCGGGATTCCTGGCCCTATTTTAATATGGGGTGAATGAAAAAAGCAGTCACCCGATCCAAACGTCCCAAACCGGCACCGGCCAAGGCACGGCGTCACCCTTCCGATTCATTTCCAGTTGTGGGAATCGGAGCCTCGGCGGGTGGTTTGGAGGCGGTGACCTTGCTGCTAAAGGACTTGCCGCCGGACACCGGCATAGCCTTTGTATTGGTGCAGCATCTGGACCCGCTGCATGAGAGTGCCCTCACCGCGCTGCTGTCGCGGGCCACGCCGATGCCGGTCAGTGAGACGCTTGATGGAATGACCGTGGAGCCCAATCACGTCTACGTCATTCCTCCCAACAAGACAATGTCGATTGAAAAGCGCGTGCTGCACTTGGTGCCACGCAACAAGGGAGGCGAGATTCATGCGCCGGTGGATCATTTTTTCCGCAGCCTGGCGGCGGACCGGGGGGTGCAGGCCATTGGTATTGTGCTGTCCGGTACCGGGACGGATGGGACGCTGGGACAGGAGGAGATCATGGCGGCCGGGGGCATTACCTTTGTGCAGAACGAGGCCACCGCCAAGTATGGTGGAATGCCTTCCAGTGCCGGAGCCAGTGGCTGCGCCGACTATATCCTGCCGCCCCGGGAAATCGCCGGGGAGTTGATGCGCATCGGGCGCCACCCTCATCTGATCCCCGCCCGTACCGTGGAAGCGCCCGGCGTGCTGCCAGTGGATGGGGAGGAATTCAAACTGATCTGCACCCTGCTGCGCAACCATAGCGGGGTGGACTTTTCCCATTACAAGCCCGCCACGCTGCGGCGGCGCATCAGCCGCCGGATGGTCCTGCAGAAATTGGAAACCCTGACGGAATATGCGGCCTATCTCAGCAGCAACCCGGCAGAGTTGGAGGCGCTGTTCCAGGATATTCTGATCTGCGTCACCGGTTTCTTCCGCGATGCGAAGGTGTTCGATGTCTTGAAGAAGAAAATGTTTCCGAAGATTTTGAAAAACCGGCAGCCGGACGCGCCGATCCGCTTGTGGTCGGCCGGTTGTTCGACCGGGGAGGAAGCCTACTCGCTGGTGATCGCGCTGGTGGAGTTTTTGGAGAAGGAAGGGGTGCGCTGCCCTATCCAATTGTTCGGCACGGATATCAACGAGTCGGTGCTCAACCGGGCCCGGACGGGCAATTATCCCGAGCGCATCAAGGAGGATGTGTCGCCGGAACGGCTGCGGCGTTTTTTCACCAGGGCAGACGACGGCTACCGGATCAACAAAAGCATCCGGGACTACTGCATGTTTGCCCGGCAAAACGTGATCGAGGATCCGCCCTTCTCCCATGTCGATCTGATCACCTGCCGCAATGTGCTGATTTATTTTGATGCCGCGCTGCAGAAGAAGGTGATGCCGGTTTTCCACTACGCCCTCAAGCCCAATGGTTTTCTGGTGCTGGGCACGGCGGAATCGGTCGGTGGTTTTGCGGAGTTGTTTGCCATCGCGGATGCCAAGTTCCGGATCTATGAAAAGAAATTCGCCCATACCCGGCATGTGGGGGTACCGGCCCGGTTCACCGCCAGCATGGAGCGTAAACCGGGGGAGCAGCCCGTCATTCCCCGGAGCCGGGTGGAGCCGATGCTGGGGGATATCCGGAAGCAGGCGGACGCCATCGTGCTGAGCCAGTTTGCGCCGACCGGAGTGGTCATCAATGCCGGAATGGAAATCCTGCAGTTCCGCGGCCGCACCGGACCCTATCTGGAAAATGCCCCCGGCGAGGCCAGTCTGAATCTGCTCAAAATGGCGCGTCAGGGCCTGGCGGTGGAACTGCGGCCGTTGATTGCCAAGGCGGCCAAGCAGAAACGCAGCACCGGCAAGGAGGGAATCCAAATCCGGCACGAAGGACGCCTGCTCGCGGTGAACATCAAGGTGATCCCGCTGCTGATGCCGAATTTCAGCGAACCCTTCTATCTGATAATTTTCGAGGAGAAGGTTTCCAACGTCCTGCCGGTATCCCTGAAAAATCAGCCGGTCCGGGCCTCTGCGGTGCAGCGGGATCTGGAGCAGGTCCGGGAAGAATTGGCCTCCACCAAACTCTCCCTGCAGCATATCATCGAGGAGCAGGATGCCTCCAATGAGGAACTGCGCGCGGCCAATGAGGAGATCCTCTCCAGCAATGAGGAACTGCAGAGCACCAACGAGGAGATGGAAACGGCCACCGAGGAACTCCAGTCCACCAATGAGGAGCTGGTAACCCTGAATGACGAACTGCAAAGCCGGAATACCGAGCTGCAGGAACTCAGTGATGACCTCGTCAACCTGTTCGGCAGTGTTGATATCCCTATCATCATGCTGAGCGATGATCTCCGCATCCGCCGCTTCACCCCGCGGGCCGTCAAGGTGCTGAACCTGATTTCCGGGGACATCGGCCGCCCGATTTCGGATTTCAAACTCAAACTCAA
>JAYUWQ010000756.1:0-8499 GCA_043753485.1 bacterium | reverse complement strand
ATCGCCGCCGCCTCAGCGTGAAACCGGGGCTGACCTGTCTGTGGCAGATCAGCGGCCGGAATGAAATCACCAGCTTCGACCAATGGGTGGAACTCGATCTCAAATACATCGATAACTGGTCGCTCTGGCTCGATATCACCATCCTCTTCCGCACCATTCCTGCTGTCCTGTTCGGTTCCGGTGCCAAGTGAAATCCGGGCTGACCGGTCCGCCTCTCCCAAACCCATTCATTGCTCCATGTTCTCCTCCCCCTCTTACCGCGATAAAAAAGTTTGTGTCGTCACCGGCGGGGCCGGTTTCCTCGGCTCCCATCTCACCGACCGCCTGCTCAAAGAGGGTTATCAGGTCATCGGGATCGACAATCTCCTCACCGGATCCACCCGGAACATTGAGCACCTTGCGGGCAACGAGAATTACCGCTTTTTGAAGCATGATGTCACTGATTACATCTATGTGGAAGGACCGGTGGACTTCATCTATCACTTCGCCTCCCCGGCCAGCCCGATTGATTACCTCAAGTGGCCCATTCCCACTCTCAAGGTCGGCGCCATGGGCACCCACAATGCCCTCGGTCTGGCCAAAGCCAAGGGCGCGACGTTCCTCGTGGCCTCGACCTCCGAGGTCTATGGAGATCCCCTCGTCCATCCGCAGCCTGAAGACTACTGGGGCAATGTCAATCCGATCGGGCCCCGGGGCGTTTACGATGAAGCCAAGCGCTACGCTGAAGCCATCACGATGGCCTACCATCGCTATCACCGGTTGGACACCAAGATCGTCCGGATCTTCAACACCTACGGCCCGCGCATGAGGCTTGATGATGGCCGGGTCGTCCCTGCCTTCGCCGGCCAGGCCTTGCGTGGTGAACCACTGACCGTGCATGGAGATGGCTCGCAGACCCGCAGTTTTTGCTATGTGTCCGATCTCATTGACGGCATCTACCGTCTCGCCCACAGCGATGAACACGACCCGGTCAATATCGGGAATCCGCACGAGATGACGATCACCCAGTTCGGCGAGGAAATTCTGAACATCATCGATACCCCTTCGAAACTGGAATACCACGATCTCCCGGTGGACGATCCCAAAGTCCGCAAGCCGGATGCCAGCAAAGCCAAAGCCGTGCTGGGCTGGGAAGCCAAAGTGCCCTTCCACGAAGGCATCCGCACCACCATTAAATACTTCATGGGAGTGCTGGGCGATGAAGCCAAGTGCCGGCTCAAGGATTGAGCCCGTTTCTTGCCGGGGCGGATCAGGGGGAAGGCTGGAGATTTAGAAAAAATGCTCCACAACAGTTGACAAATCGATACCCTGATCTAGTCTCCAGTCCGCTTCGGCGATACGCGCTCGTAGCTCAATGGATTAGAGCATCTGACTACGGATCAGAAGGTTTCAGGTTCGAGTCCTGACGGGCGCACTTTGATTATCAGCAGGTTACGCCGCCTGCCGTTAGGAGAAAAAAGTGTGTGTCGCCATTTTGTCGCCACTTTTTCGGACCCGGCTCCCGTAATCACCCTCGTTTGAATATAGGGTGCCCCGGGCGGGGGACCCTCAATAGTCATGAGGGTGCGCAATGGGTGAGGGCCGGGAAGGGTGTCCATAGTGTGGACAGGGGTGTTGGCAGTAGCTACACCCCCCACCGTCGCACGCGGGTGTGGCGGGGGTGCCCGCAAATTTGCGTCGAGCTAAAATGACCCCGGCGCCCCCACCGCCGGACGCGGAAGGTTGAGGTCCCGCGGATTCGCGGATCGCCTTTGGTCCGGCCACGAAAAAGGGCGCACCCGGTGAAGGATGCGCCCATGGTGGTGACGGCGGTGACGGCGGTGACGGTCAGTCCTCCGCCCCCAGCCGGTCTATCGCCTTCATTAGAACCCAATGGAAGGCTTCGTGCAGCGTTGCGCGCCTGCGCATACCGGATTTAACGGCCATGAAGCGGATCTTATGGGCCACGAGGGCGGTGCACTCATGGAGGAGCACCACTTCGTCCTCGGTCTCGGTGCTTGTAATCCGGTGTCCCTCCGGGAAGTCGGCAATGACCTTGGCGACGATGCGGTGGGGCTTATGCACTTTCCGGCCGGTATCGCGTCGAGGGGCTGATTGATTGCCTCCGCTGTTGATGGAGGCATTGTAATACGGTGATAATCTGTTCATGGATTGAGTAGGTGTGTTCTGCTTGGTCCTAGGTCCGGTTCGGTGTTGAATGCACCGGGCCGGGCCGCTTCATTTCCACCCGTGGACGGGCTTCAATAAGGGCGGATGTATGGGAAACCGTGACGGTCGGCAAGAAGAATCCGCACGGGTCGGGACGGCCAGAGGGCAGATAATCACCAAACTTTTCCGATTCCCTAAAATCAAATTGGCGGAATCCCGATATCACCGGGCACTTTTTCGATATCACCGTTTTTGATGGAACTAGGGGATTTACCTATTACCAGTAGGGGAAAACATTAAAACCGGAGTGGGTATGACTGGCGTTATCAAAATAGCTTTTACCTTTCAAATATTGGAAACACTCGGAGCACGTGCGGCGGGAACTTGGACCAGATAATGCTAGTGGGAAAAGATTCCTTAGTTTTTTCTGGGCGGGTGATCCCCCTGAATGCACGAAGACCCCGCCAGCTTCACGCCAGCGAGGTCTGAATGGGTTCCGGGTGTGGTCAGTCCAGAACGCGCCCACCTTCGCGTAGGAAGCTCGCCTGCCCCTTTGCTGGCATCAGGGCGAACTTCGCACGCCGGACCGGGGTCGGTGGCTGCTTCGGCTTCGAGACGGCGCGGACCTGGTTGGCCAAGGCCACGACGAAAGCCTGTCTGGCCTGCTCGGTTTTGAGGGCGGCGAACTGCTCCTCAAGTTCTGCCATCGAATTGGATTTCGTGGCCGGTCTGGCGGGAGCGGGCCTGAGGGATGCGAACAGGCGGGCGATGGTGCCGGTTCCGGACCTTGATGCCGGATCGGTGCGCCAGCGATCAGCGAGACGTTGCACGAGTCCGGGAGAAGCGGCCGGGGCAGGGAGGGATGAGGAGGAGGATTTCATAAGATTTGAAGGGGTGACTTATTCACAGAGTTGTTCACAATGAGTTATGCCTTGAGCCATGCGGTAGCGGTGGTGATGAATTCCGCAGTGGTTCCAGCCTCGGGCGTGTGCAGTGCGGCTGCGGCTGAATTTTGCATCTTGTCCACCTGGTCGAATTCATCCCGGCTGAACCAAATTTCTCGCTGCGGGGTAGCCTCGGCAAAGATCACGGCTTTCACGTAACCACAGAACCCGGACCGGTGTCGGAGCGATAGGAAATGCTCCTGCGCTGCTTGCCGGTTATCGAATGTGGCGATCAGGTCCATCCGCGGCTCGTCCCCATTCCACGCATAGATTCCGAAGTGGGAGCGTTGAATATACGCTGGTAGCTTCTGGGGGTGCGGCTCTGGCGCCGTGACGGTAGCCAGGAAGGCCAGGGCGGGCTCCATTGCCGCGGCGAGGGTGGAGAGTCCTTTTTCCATTTTCGCGGCCTCCAGCGTCACGCGGTGGGCCTCCAGCTTGGCCGCGGTCGGGCATGTTGAGACGATCAGTGACACGGGCAGCGGTGACACGGGGGCGGTAGTCCCATTCCATCCGGCAACGATGCCACTGATCTCCTCCTGACGGGTTTGAACTGCAATACCGGCGGCGGCGTTGATGCGGGCTAGAACGGAATTCTTCAGGTCGAGGGCCTGCTGGCGGAGGTGGTGCAGCTCTGCCACCACCGCGGCGCCCTTGCGCTTCGTGCTCCATTCCAGCACTCCGACGTTCTGCTCGACGGTGGCCAGCTTCGCCGAACCGTCCATGTAAGGCGTGATCTCATCGGCGATGGATTCCAGCAGGCCGGCCTTCTCATCAGTCAGCCGGGCAATGTCGGCCAGGCGCACTTTCTGATTTGCCAGCTCCCTGGCAAGGTTGGCGGCGGCGGTTTTGAGCCCGGCGAGTTCAATGGCCAAGGGTGACGGGGATGTCACGATCGGCAGCTTGGCGTTGGTGGGCTTTTCGAGGGCCTGGGGCGTGTCGTAGGTGGACGACGGTGTCGTCGCGGTGATGTCGGATTCAGTCTTTTTCATAATGTAACTTCTGTGATCCTGGAAACCGTCCAGGGCGGTTTTTCCCATTGGTCCTGAGGGAATGCAGGTTTGCCGATTCCGGCGAAATTGTGTTTTGAGCGGTGGCGCCGCCGGCGGGGCAGGAAACGGGGACGGTGTCAAAATGCAGGTCTCGTTTCCATGGGTTGTTATTGCCCGTTTCCATCCCGTTTCCAAAAATCCCCCTTCGTTTCCATCCCGTTTCCAGTTTTGTCCCTTCGTTTCCATTTCCGTTTCCAAGGGTTTTCCTTCGTTTCCACTGCACACTCCTAGGGGGTTTCCATGGAAACGGGGATGGTGGTCTAGCTGGTGAGTGCCCATTCACCCCTCCGCGGTTGAGCCAGTCGGCCGGAGTCCATCCCCTTTTTGCCCCACTTGCTGATGCAGCCGCCGGACACTCCCAGCTCCTCCGCCAGTTCTGACGGCTTGGTCACGCCGGCCGCGATCAGCGCAATCATTGCCTCCAGGCCTTGGAAAGGTTCGCTGGTGATGTCGATGGATTTGCCGGGGGTGGCGCGGATGGTCCAGCGGAGCGGGCCGTTGCCATCGCGGGACCGCCGGAACTTATCGAAGTTCGACTTTACCACGAGGTGGTCGTCGTCGCTGTCCTCATCACGGGCCAGCTTGAGGGTCCAGTCGAGCATGTCCTCCTTGCCCGACGCTCCCCGCCACTTCCCGTTCCTCCCCAGGTGGCCGACGATGATAAGCGTGATGCCGGCAGCGCGGGCGCTGAGGAGGAGCGGCTGCACCTTGTCTCTGAAATCGTCGTTTCCGTTCTCCTCCACGCCCGTCACGCTGGTGGTGAGGTTGTCCAAAAACACCACGTCCAGCCGGCTTTCCTTGGCCCACTGTATCAGCAGCGCATGGTCTTCGAGGTTGGCCAGATTGAGCGGGCGCTGACGGGCCTGTAGGATGCTACTGTAGCTGAGGAGGAGAATATTCTGGACGTGGGCCAGCCCACACGATGCGGCGCGTTCGTGGAGATCTTCCAGCGCCATCTCGGAGTCATAGATTCCCACCCTCAGCGGCTGATCTGGTGCGCCCCAGTCCCCCAGGGCGGTGCCGGTGGCGATGGCCTTGGCGATCAGCATGGTAAACCACGTCTTGCCGCTGCCGCGGGCCGCGATGATGGCTCCCAGGTCGCCAGCGTATAGCCAGCAGCCCAGGATGCGGCGGCGGGCCGGTAGGGGGGTGGCGATGAAGTCGGAGCAGGTAACCGACAACGGCGTCAGGCTGAATACTGGCTTGGTCTCGGCGGCGGGCTCCGGCTCATCGTCAGGGGCCCACTCGGCCGCCGGCGGTTTTGCCGGGATAGGAACGGTTTTGAAGTTCCAGTTAATTTGATCTGGTGGAGAGGTAGTCATTATGATTTGCCAGGTTTAGAAGTTGAGGAGGTGGTAACAGGCGGAGTCGGGCATATGCGGGAGGGCGTCGCCCAGGTCCTTGCCGATCGGCATCAGACGGTTATCGACGTGGATTCCGGCGGCCTGTAGGCGGTCCGTCCACTGCTGCGCGGCCTTATGACCGGCGGTGTCATTATCAGGGACAACCCGAATGGATTTGCACCGCAGGGATTCGAGCACGACGTCGTTGATTTTGCTGTGGGCGGAGCTTGCCACGGCGAAAGCTACGGGCTGGTAGTCGCTATTTGGGAAGTGCTCCCTGCGGTAGTCATCCGCGCGGATCTCAAGTTCGATGAGCGCCAGTATTTCTATCAGCCCCTCGGCAATAATTGTGCGGGTGCCTATGGGGGTGTTATTCCTCAAGCACACGAAAGCCGGGGTGGACTCCGCCATGTTGAGTTCCCTTTTGCCGCCCTTGTCCTTCGGCCAGAAATACTCCCCGTCCATCCGCCGGATCTGGAAAAAGTCGCCGAACTGGATGGCAAAAACCGGGTGGTTCCTCCACTGGCCCACCTTGAGGTGCCCATCTTGCGTCAGGTGTAATACGGACCTCACCGAGACCTTAGGCCGGAGATCGGCGATGATCTGCATCTCCACCTCGGTCGGAAGCCGGAGGGTGCTCTTCACAGCGACGCGCTCAGCGATTTTCCACCGAATCCGCTCCTCCTCCTCTGGGCTGGTTTTCTTCGCCTTGGACGTCGTGGTGGACGACGCCGTGGTGGTGGGGGCCTCCCCGCCCGCCATCTTCCGGAACGCGGCTATCGCGTCCTTGTTGCCGACGTTGAGGACCTTGGCGATGAAGTCGATGGCATCGCCGCCGTCGCCGGTCCCCCAGTCCTTCCACCGCCGGCCTGAGTCGTATATGGTGAAGGATGGGTTTTTATCCTCACGGAGAGGCGACTTGCTGAGGCGGGCCGGGGTGCCAGGGAGGTCGAGGGCTTTCCAGGCGTGCTCAATGAGGAAGTTGTCCTTCAGTGAGGAAATGTCAGGTAATACTTGAGTTTCTGATTTCATGGAAATTCGATTTGAATTTCCGGCTGGTCCTGCGATACTTGGGTAAGGAGCGTTGCCAAACTTTCCTACCAAGTCACAAGGCCCGCCGGTGTTTTACACTGGTGGGCTTTGTGTTAAGTGGCAGATTGATTTTCCAGCGCGAGCACGTCTTCGACGGCGAAGCGGACGCCACGGGCGCCGATGCGGAAGGACGGGATTTTCTTATCCCGGCGCATCCGCCACAAGGTCATAGTGGAGAGGTGCCAGCGTTGGCAGAGTTCGGCGGGAGTGAGGAACTTAGGGCTGGGTTGATGTGATGTATGATTGCTCATGGGAGCATCATACCGTATCGCATGAACCCCGTAAGTCCCTGACCCCTACAGGTGAACGTCGATGTTTAGCTGTAGCCGGAGCGTTAGCGAATCCACTGCAATCCCATCTCCTTTAATTTCCGCGTGAGGTTGTCCCCATTGAATTTGCCTGCTCTCTTTTTCTTACTCCAGATGCGGTTTACCCCATCGACGATCTGGGAGCGGGACGGGAGTCGTCCGTTCTTCTCAATAAATTCCGTTATCGACAAGGCAACGTGCATTCTCTCATCTATAATGTATTTTTTCCAGTCCGGAGAATAACCCGGGGTCTGGATTTGCACTGCCACCTTTCGTTTTCGATCAAGCCTCTTGGTGATGGTGTCGAATTTCCGCCCGTCGTGAATGGCTTCGTGATACAGCTTCCCGATGAATTGCCTTGCTGCCATGATGCCGTCGAAGAGGTCGGCGCCATATCCGCCGCGAGGGATTGCCAGCAATGTCATTGCCCGGAATTCAGGATCTGAGGTATATCTCAAATCCCGCAGCATCAAGTTCCAGATGTCGAGGAATAGGTAGTATTTGCCGGTTCCATCGGGGAAGAATTTAACCCCGACAAACCCAGCTTTTTTACTGTCAGGTATCGCTGCAAAGTTGCGGACTCCGTTTTCGTCAGGGGGTTGGGCGACAGCCCAATCAGGAAGCCCTTTCGTCTCCCCGATGAGGCACTCCACAAGGGTTGCAGCCAGGTATCTTTCGCCGGTATCGGTATCGGTGTATTCTCTTTTGGTGAGTGCATCCCCGTCGGATGGAAAATAAATACCCGTAGGCTCCAGCACTAAGGTCGGAGGTATTTCTACGGACTCGGCTGCCTTCTTCCTGGCGGGCTTTTTGGGTGTGGCCATGGTATCGGGTTATGATTTGGATTTGCTGGCCTTCCGGGGTGCTGTGGACGCCGTGGCGCCGCCGCCGTCCTTGGCCTTGAAGTTTCCCTCGACGACAACGTGGTCGCTATTGGGTGCCAGTAGTGCTCCCAGGCCTGCGGTGATGCGGCGCTTTTTGTCGGTGTAGTAACTGGCGGTGGTGCTGATTTGCGCGTGTCGGAGGGCCGATTGCGCGGCGAAAATGCCCTGCGTGCTGGCCAGGATGGCTCCCAGTTCCTTCCGCAACTCATGCAGCGGCTTCCGGGCGGTGATCCCTTGTTTCCGGAGCCATTCGTAAAGGTGGTCGAAGTGAGTAGTGCACCTGTAGTTGGTGCGGCTGGCCTCATGACGGGGCTTTCGGGTGGACTCGATAACAAAGGGGCCGGCTCCAGCCGCTTTCCATCCCCGGAGCAAGGCGATGGTTTCGGCGTCCAGATCCACCTCGCCGGCGCTGTCCTCGGACTTGGGCTGGAAGTATTCCGTGCGCTCGATGCGGATGACGCCCTTGTCGAAATCCACCTGTTTCCAGATTAGCAGATCAATCTCGCGTTTCCGCAATCCGCACAGAAGGCCGAGAGTAAAGATTTTGAACGGTTCCCCTGTCAATTCCTCGCGGGCCTTGGTGATCAGGACGCCGGCGTCAATCCGGCTCTGATACGCGGTATTACCCTTTTTGGGCAGCTTCACGCCGTCGAAGGGCAGGGGATCGGGCAGGATAAGCTCTTCGCCGGCAAACTCGCGGGCCTTTTCCGAAAAGAGGGATCTGGCGCAAC
>JAYUWQ010000755.1:0-8531 GCA_043753485.1 bacterium | reverse complement strand
GTAGAAATTCAGCATTCCCTCGAAGGACGAGCGTTTGAAGGCTTCGACATAGAGTTTCCGGGCCGAGGGATCACGGACCCAGCCAGCCAGCCCTTCCGCAGTCAATTGCGAGGCCGCTTCCGGTTTCTGAAAATGCCGGGCGTAGGCGCTGTTCTTTTGCTGCTCCGGATTGGTGGCCAGTTCGCGCTGCAGCCCATTGGGATGCGGCAGATTCAGGATCACCAATCGGTCCGTCATGCCGGGATGCGCCATGGCAAATGACCACGCGACCATGCCTCCCCAGTCATGCCCTACCACCACGGCCTTTTCCTCATGGAAGTGTTGGATGACCGCGCGCACGTCACCGGTCAGCTGGTCCATGGCATAGTGCTCCACCCCGGCGGGCTGACTGCTTTTGTTGAAACCGCGTTGATCGATGGCCACCACCTGGAACGATTCCGCCAGGGCAGGCATCTGCTGGCGCCACGTATACCAATAGTCAGGAAAGCCATGGATCATGATCAGCAGCGGCCCTTTCCCGCAAGTGACGTAATGAATCTTCACCTCTCCCGATTGCGCGAACCCGTCGGTGCCGAGGCTGCTCTCCCCCGGTGCTGATTCCGGCGAAGCGTCAGGAGCCTGCGCCCCCGATTCCGTCAGCAGGGCACCGGTCAGGCAAAGGACTCCGGCAAGGTTCAGGAGGGGGCGTTTCATGATGATTGTCAAGACTTCGGAGACGGACCATCCGCAAAGGAGGTTACGGGTAAAATTGGCAGTGGCCGGGATGAGGAGCAATGGCAGGGAATGAACTGGCAGTTCCGCTCTGTTGCGAGAGGTCATGGACAAGGAATAGCTTGTTGGCGTGAGCTGCCGAGGCCATCGATGCCGAGTTCGACCACGTCACCGGGTTTGAGGAAAACGGGTGGTTGCATCCCCATGCCAACTCCGGCGGGGGTGCCACTGCTGATGACATCACCGGGCAGGAGCGACATGAATTGGCTGAGGTAACTGACGATGGCCGGCACATCGAAGATCAGATTCGAGGTGTTTCCGTTCTGGCGGATTCCGCCATTCACTTTAAGCCACATCGGAAGGGCATTCACATCGGCGATTTCATCCTTGGTGGCGAGGAAGGGGCCGAGGGGAGCGAAACTGTCACAGCTTTTTCCCTTCACCCACTGGCCGCCGCGTTCGAGTTGGAATGCCCGCTCGCTGTAATCGTTGTGAAGGACATAACCGGCCACGTGGTCCAAGGCGTCCTCTTCCCTGACATACGAGGCCTTCCGCCCAATCACGATGGCGAGTTCGACCTCCCAATCGGTCTTCCCGCTGCCGCGCGGAATGATGAGCGGGTCATTGGGGCCGCAAATCGCGGAAGTGGCCTTGAAAAAAACAATCGGTTCAGCCGGGATGGCCGCACCGGTTTCGGCCGCGTGGTCACGGTAATTCAAGCCAATGCAAATGAGCTTGGAGGGACGTGCCAACGGAGGACCAAGACGGGTGCCGGGGGGGACCACGGGGGCCTCGCCGGCATGCCTGACCACCCACTCGCGCAGCCCCTCGATGGCATCACCGGCGAAGAACGCCTCGTTGTAATCGGAGGTGAAGGCAGAGGCATCGATGAGGCGGCCATCGGGGAGAAGCAGGCCGGGTTTTTCATGACCGGGGTTTCCATAACGGATAAGTTTCATGTTGGGATAGAGATTCAGGAGTATGGTTCAACGGAGCAGAGTGAAACCGCCGTCAATGTCGTGGGTGGAACCGGTAATGAAGGCGGCCTCCCCGGAACAGAGATACAGGGCAAGCGCGGCGATTTCATCCGGCGTCCCCATGCGGCCAATGGGTTGGGCCGCTTCCAGTTTACTGAAAACCTCAGCCTCCCGGCCAGGATAATGCCGGGCGATGAAGTCATCGACAAAGGGAGTATGGACCCGCGCAGGACAGATGCAGTTGCAGCGGATGCCCTTGTCGACGTAGTCCCGGGCGACAGATAACGTCATGGCCAGCACGGCCCCCTTGCTCATCGAATAGGCGAAACGGTCAGGAATCCCGACCTTGGCGGCCACGGAACAAAGGTTCAGGATGACTCCGCGGCCAGCGGTCCGCATTTTTGGAAGCACCTCATGCAGGGTATGATAAACGCCGGCGACATTGACGCGGAAGATTTTGGCGAAGTCTGCGGGCGGGGTGCTTTCGGCGGTGCCGATGTGGGCGATGCCGGCGCTGTTGACCAGGATGTCGATGACCGGCAGGCCCTCCAGGGCGGCCGCAACGGCGTCAGGGTCGGAGACGTCACAGGCGACGGAGGTGATGGCCGGATCCTGGGATGGGCGAAGATCAAGATTGAACACCCGGGCACCCTCGGCGGCAAAGCGGGTGGCGATGGCTTGCCCAATGCCGGAACTGGCCCCGGTAATGACGGCAATCTGGTGAGTGAGTTTCAAAGTGGACATGATGGAACCGGATGGATTATCGTATCCAAAAGGGTTGGGCTATCTCTTTTTCTCACCCGGTCTTTGGTAAATGGACGGCGGACTCTTCCAGCAGGTTCTACGGGGCTTGGCGCTCAACGGGCATTTGCAGCGGTTGGGGTGATAGGACTGATGTTTGCGGAGATGAGCCCAGCCATGCCCCGGCAGAATTATCCTGAAGCCTACAATGACTTCAGGAACTGAATGAGGGCGGCGCGATCCCCCGCCGGCATCATGCGAAAAGCTTCCTTGGAGGCCTCTGCTTCGCCCCCGTGCCAGAGGATGGCCTCCGCAAGACTGCGGGCCCGGCCATCGTGAAGATAGCCGTCTCCTCCGCTGACCCCGGCCGTGAGGCCAATGCTCCAGAGCGGCGCGGTACGCCACTCAGAACCGGCGGCATCCGCTTCACCCATGTTGTCGGCCAGGCCGGGACCCATGTCGTGCAACAGCAGGTCGGTGTAGGGCCGGATGGTCTGGCTGCGGAGTTCGGCAAAAGGGTGGTGCGGGCTGGTGGTCAGCTTCGCCACGTGGCACTTCACGCACTGCGCACGGGTGAAAAGCTGTTCCCCAAGCAAAGCCGCGTCGTTGTTCAGGTCGCGGCGGGCACTGACTCCGAGAGTGGCGATATAACGTGTCAGGGCGGCGAGATCAGCCTCCGCGGCTTCGGGCGGGGCAGCGGCGGTTCCACTATCCCCATCGGGCCTGGGGAAAACGGAAGTCGTCACGCCCATGTCGCTGTTCAGGGCATGAGCGATCTGCTGGCTGAGCCGGGGTTGGCCGGCCTTGTAACCGAAGCGCCCGAGGCGCCGTTCTCCCGTCTCCGCGTCACGCACCGTCTGGACCCGGCCGGAGATGCCGTCCTGACCGGCATCGTCAGGATCAGCCAAGGCAATGATGGTGCTTTCGCTCACCGCTTCGAGCAGCCCGAGACCGACCAGTTGCGGGGTCAGGCGCACGGAGAAATGCTCAGGCGCCGCACCTTTAAAAGCATAAACCGGCTTTTGCAGCGTGTAGGCGGTACCGTCGGCGTAGGTGCTCCCGGTGGTGGCCCAGGAGGCAATACTGGCACTCCCTTCGGCTTCGCCCCGGATGGTCCGGGGCTGGAGGGCATTACCGAGTTTTGCATGGGGCGCTCCTGCGGCATCCCTGCCGACTTTCATTACCGTCTGATACATCGTCCCATCCACCGCAGGCGGGAGCGCCCGGCCATTGTTCACGTGGCAGGCAATGCAACTGTGGTCCACAAAGGACGGCCCCAGTTTTCCAGCCTGCAATTCAAACGCTGGATTCCCGGGCTCGGAATGCACCCCGCCGCCAAATTCCGTGTGATGCAGGCGCCGCCCGAGCAGGAAAGGCTGCGCACTGACCGGCGCCAGATTTCCCGCCATTTGCTTGAACCGGTGTTCCGGCTCATTGGAATACTGATAGGGCAAGGTCGTCAGACCACCCAGCCAGGCCGTCTCCGGCAAAGGGGAAGAGTCGAGCGACCCGCCCACGCCCTCCCATGGCACCACGCCCTGCCCGACCACGTAAAGCATCGCGGTGCCATAGTAGTTTTTACGTCCGTGGAGGGGGGCCTTGAGGAATTGACTCACCTCAATTTCAATGCGGTCCCCAACTTTCAGCGGACGGCTTTCCGGCAGCTTGGAAGTCAGGGTCCAGGAATAACGGTTCGGCCCGGTCAATTGCGCCGAGTAGTTGCCATGATACTCCGCCACGGTATTGCCGCCGCGGAAGAAAGCCCGGAATTCGGGAGCTTCGAGAGGCGTGAGGGTGGTGTAATTGAAGGTGATTTCAGCACCGCCCTTGGCCACCCGGTCCACGATCTCGAGAGCAATCGTCCGCTCTTCCCAATACCAGCTCAGGTAATGGTCGTAGGCCCGGAAGGGTGTTCCATTCACCAGATCCTCCCGGGCATGCCGGTCCCGGGCCCGGTCGGCGATATGCGTGATGAGAGCCGCCGGGGTGTCCACGGAGGTCGCCGGCTCCAGTTTCGTCGTGCTGTCGAATAGCGGAACGATGCCGCCCGGTTCCGAAGCGAACGCGGCGGTGCAGGTGAAAGCCAGCAGAATCGGAAGGCGGAACTTGCGGTTCATTGAAATAGCAAAGGGGCAGCCGCCGGCTCAATACCACGCGGCGAGACCGCCCTGCCAAATCGATTTCAGATCTGTCAGGGCCTCGTCCAGGATCAGTCCGGCTCCCTGCCGGATGACGAGGCGGCGATGCTCCCCGGTGGTGGAACCCAGCACCGCGCAGGGCTGGCCGGCGAAGATTTCCTGCACACTCTCCAGATCCTCTGCCGGCACTTCCAACACAAACCGCGCCGGACTTTCGCTGAAAAGTTGCACCATGGCAGGCAAATCGCGGGCGAGATCGGCTTCGATCCCGGCCTTCATGGAAAACGCCATTTCCGCCAGGGTCACCGCCAGGCCGCCTTCCGAAACATCGTGGGCGCTGAGCACATACCCTTCCTTGATGGCTTCATGGGCGCAGCGGTAGAGCGCCATCGCCGCCACCGGATCGCAGACGGGAACTTTGAGATTTTTCAGGCCCTTCTGGCGGGCGAAGACACTGCCGCCAAGATCGCTGGTCGCGGCGCCCACCAGCACCAGCACGCTGTCATCCGACCGCAGGCTGGCCCCGGTGACGTGGGACGCATCCTCCACAATGCCCATGCCGCTGACCAGCGCGGTGACGGGAATCGAGACCGGACCGTCCTCGGTCTGGAAGTAGTTATAAAACGAGTCCTTCCCGGACACAAACGGCGTGCCGTAGGCGACGGCCGCTTCCGCGAGGGCGCGGGCGCTTTCCACCAGGCCGCCCAGTTCCACGGGGTCGTGGGGATTGCCCATGCAATAATTGTCAAGCACCGCAATCTTGTCAGGATTGGCCCCGCAGATCACGAGGGACCGCACGCATTCATCCATGCAGGCCAGGCCCATCGCATACGGGTCGGTCTTGCCCCACTCCGGCAGCAGGCTCAGGCCCAGCGCAATCAGGCGGGAGCTGCCATCGAGGCGGATCACCGAGCCATCCTGCGGCGCATCGCCGGTGGCCCCGGCCAGTGGTTTGAGGACGGTATTGCCCTGCACTTCGTGATCGTATTCGCGGATCACCGGCTCGCGGGAAACGATCGCAAAATCGCCCAGCACGCGTTTCAAGTCGGCCCCGGCCGCCGTTTCATCGAGCACCGGGAGGGCCTGCCAGACCGGTGTATTCCACGTGCCTTTGAGGTTCAGGCGGGGAGCCTCGTGGAGGCGGCCGCAGTCCAGTTCACAGACCATCAGGCCGTGGTGCTGCACTTTGAGAATGCCGGTGCCATCGCTGGTCCCCAGCACGGAAAGTTCCGTTTCATAAATATCCGCCAGCTTCTGGAGCGCGGGCAGATGGGCCGGATCGGCCGAAAGCACCATGCGCTCCTGGCTTTCGCTCAGGAAAATCTGCCAGCTCAACATGCCCGGCTCCTTCAACGGGGCCTTGTCGAGGTCGATCAGGCCGCCGGTTTCGCTCAACATTTCGCCTGCGGCACTGCTGAATCCGCCCGCGCCACAGTCGGTCAGACCCGCAATCAGACCCTGCGCCCGGGCGGTCAGGATAAAGTCGCTCACCTTCTTTTCCTCAATCGGATTCCCGATCTGCACCGCACTCTGGTCTTCTTCATGGCTGTCCGTGCCGAGTGCTGCCGAGGAGAAAGTCGCGCCTTTCAGTCCATCCCGTCCGGTCCGTCCGCCCACCGCGATAACCAGATGCCCCGGCGTCACTTCCTTGGGAATATCGGCCGAGGGAATCACTCCGGCTGTGCCGCAGAAGACCAGCGGATTGTAACAAAACGTATCATCAAACTGGATCGCCCCGGCCACCGTGGGAATGCCCATGCGGTTGCCATAATCACGCACCCCGCGCACCACCCCGCGCATCACGCCCAGCGGGTGGATCACATCCTTGGCGCGGATCTGCTCCGGTTTGGTATCCGGCCGGCCAAAACAAAACACATCCAGCGAGGCCACCGGCTTGGCACCCTTCCCGGCGCCCAGAATATCGCGGATCACCCCGCCCAGGCCCGTATTCGCCCCCGCATACGGCTCGATGGCCGAGGGGTGATTGTGGGTCTCCACCTTCAGACACACCGCCAGCCCCGGATCCACTTCGATGAATCCCGCATTGTCCGTGAAAGCCGACAGCACAAATCCGGGCTTCGAGGCCATGATATCCATGCTGATTTTCCGGATGAAGGTCTTGAAGACACCGTCCACCACCTCGGTTTTCCCGTCGCGGGTGTGCTCGATCCGGGCCGAGAAAATCCGGTGTTTGCAGTGCTCGCTCCACGTCTGGGCGATCACTTCCAGCTCCACATCGGTCGGCTCGCGCCCGGTTTCATTGTAATAAGCCCGCACCGCTTCCATGTCGTCGGCCGAAAGTGAAAGCTTCATCGCCTTGCTCAAGGCTTCCAGCTCGGCCGTGGACAGGGCGAGAATGGGAATCGTGCGGAAAGTGGGGGAATCAGGAGCTGCGGAGGCCATCAGCGAACGTGGCGGGATGCCCCCCGCCGTCAAGGGAACGGCGCAGGGGAAAGCAGCTGGGCAGAAAGAGGTTGGCAGGGCCCGCGCTTTGTCAAGGCTGGCAAGCTCCGGCATCCCTGAACCCGGTGGCGCTTTGATCCCAACGAAGGCGCCCGCCCGGATTAATTAAGTTGCCTTGATCTTTGGTCCCTCATGGGCAAGCTCCCCTTTTCGCCCGACTTTCCCCGGCCATGCCGTCAAAACGCCCTACTCCGCCCTCCGATTCCGACGACGATCAGCTCGCTTTCGACCTCACCGACGAAGATGCCGCCGCCGCCGCGGACGGTGCCGCCCCTGAGGCCACCGGAGCTGCTCCCGGGATCACGACTACGGATGCCGCGGAGGAAATCCCCTCCAGCCCCCGCCCCCACCCGGCCCTCGCCTCCACGTCTTTCGGCAGGGATGGCACCCCACTCCGCCTGAATCATGTCGGTGAAATGTATGGCCACTGGTTCCTCGATTACGCCAGCTACGTCATTCTGGAACGCGCCGTCCCCCACTTGAACGACGGCCTCAAACCGGTCCAGCGCCGGATCCTCCATGCCATGGAGCGCATGGATGACGGCCGTTTCAACAAGGTCGCCAACATCGTCGGTGAGACGATGAAATACCACCCGCACGGCGATTCGGCCATCACCGAAGCCCTCGTCGGCCTCGGCCAGAAGGACCTGCTGGTCGAAACCCAGGGGAACTGGGGCAACATCCTCACCGGTGATGATGCCGCTGCCGGCCGGTACATTGAGGCCCGCCTCTCCAAGTTCGCTCTCGACGTCCTCTTCAACTCGCGCCTCACCACCTGGGCCTCCTCTTACGACGGCCGCAATCCCGAGCCCGTCAACTTCCCCGCCAAGTTCCCCATCCTGCTGGCCCAGGGGGTGGAAGGCATCGCGGTCGGCCTTGCCTGCAAAATCCTCCCTCACAATTTCAATGAACTGATCGATGCCTGCATCGAATCCCTGCGCGGCAATCCGTTCACCCTTGTTCCCGACTTCCCCACCGGCGCCATCATGGACGCCAGCGAATACAACGACGGTCTCCGTGGCGGCAAGATCCGCGTCCGCGCCCGCATTGAGGAAGTCCCCAAAAAGAAAGGCCTGCTCCGCATCACCGAAATCCCTTTCGGCACCACCAGCGGCGGCCTGATCGAGTCCATCCTCTCCGCCAACGAGAAAGGCAAAATCAAGATCGCCAAGGTGGAGGACATGACCGCCGAGAAGATCGAGATCCTGATCCATCTCGCCCCCGGCACCGAGGCCGAGGACATGCTGAAGGCGCTTTACGTCTTCACCGACTGCGAAGTCTCCATCTCTCCCAACAGCGTCGTCATCCGCGATGACAAGCCCGCCTTCCTCACCGTCAGCGAGCTGCTGAAACACTCCGCCGCCCAGACCAAGGACGTCCTGCGCCAGGAGCTGGAAATGAAGCTCGGCGACCTTGATGAGAAATGGCACTTCTCCTCCCTCGAAAAAATCTTCATCGAAAAACGCATCTACCGGGACATCGAGGAATGCACCACCTGGGA
>JAYUWQ010000754.1:0-3298 GCA_043753485.1 bacterium | reverse complement strand
ACTATTGAAACGAAACAATTAAATGAAAAACTAAAACAGCAAAAGGAAACGGCCGACCTTTTAAGAAAAGAGGGATTCGATTCCAAAACCGCCAGCCAACTGGCATCACGATTCCCGTCAGAACTGCTGATCCGCCAAATCAACTGGCTGCCGCAGCGCAACGTATCAAAAAGCCGCATCGGATTACTGAGGCGTGCCATCGAAGGGGACTGGCCCGAACCGGGAAGTGACCAACAGGCCTTTCACCGGCTATCGTTGGCTCCACCCTGGAGCCTGCCACCGGACTACCTTGACTGGCTTGAAGTCCAGCAGACGATCTTCCGGGAAGAATCGCCCTCGGACTATGACCGCTTCCTGATGAAGCGGAACCGCAGCCGCACCGATCTGGCCAACGAACGATCTGTCCACGTCCGTGAACACTTTTTGAAAAGACACGACCATCAAGCGGGACAGCTCCTGGATTTCCAGAAATTCCTCGCACTTCCCGATGTCCAGCGGTGGACTGAAACCATTAATAACCAATCACAAAAATCTCAATCATGAAAACCATCACCGTCATCAACGCCAAAGGAGGCTGTGGCAAATCCACCATCGCCATGAGCATTGCCGCCGGTCTCTCCATCCAAGGGCAGCGGGTGCTCCTGATGGATCTCGATCCCCAGGCGCAAATCACCCAATGGCTCACTGCGGGCGACGGGATCCAGGCCGAGGGCACCCTCGTCTCGGCTCTCACCGGCCACCAGAGCCTGACCGACATCATCCAATCCACCGGCTACGCGAATATTGCATTCGTCGCCAGTGCCGCCGGTCTGGAAGACTTGGGCCGCGAGATCAGCCACACCGAAGGATACCCGACCATGCTCACCGAGCTACTGGCCCGTGAAAACATCGCCGACCGGTTCGATTTCCTGATCATCGACTCCCCGAACCAAATCAGTCCCATCATGGAAAACGCCATCTTCCCGGCGGACGCATTCATCATTCCATTCGAGTCCACCAAAGCTGTCAAAAGCTACGCCAGCATCTACCAGCTCCTTTTGAATCTCCGTCCGGGAGGAGACTTCCGCCTCATCCACGTCCTCATCAATTTGACCCGTCTCCCCGGACTCCGCCGCCGGGTGCAGGCCCTCATGCAGGAGGACAATATCATTCCCGCCTCATCCGAGATCCGATCCTGTGGCTGGCTGGCACAGGTGGATGAATACGGCGGCAGCATCTTCCATTTCCGCCCCCGCTCGAATGGGGCGCAGGACATGAAGGCGCTGGTGCAGGAAGTCATCACATTATTCGCTAAGGGGCCGCAAGAGGCCCACCCGGAGACGCCCCGCGTCGCCGCCTAACCCACTATGAAATTACCTGAAGGCAAAAGCCGCCTCGATCTGGTCAAAGCCGGAATCAATTCTCTCAATATCCTGCCCAAGCGGGGCCGGTTCATTGTTTCCATCCACAAACTGCTCGAAGATCCCGACAACGAGCGACGCACGTTCCGGGGCATGGAAGGCCTGATTGCTTCCGTAAGGGCTCACGGCATCGTCGAACCCATCACCGTCACCCCGGAGGGCGATCATTTCCGCATTCTCACCGGCCACCGCCGCTACCGCGCCGCCAAGGCCATCGGTCTCACGGAAGTCGAAGTCATCGCCCGGGATCCCGAGGACGCCCTCACTCGTCGGAGGAAGAGTATTATTTCCAACGTGCAACGCGAGGACATTGGAGCCATCGAAATGGCCGAAGCCCTCCAGACCCTGCTTGATGAGGACAAAAGCATTGCCACCCAGCGTCAACTTGCCGGCCTGATAGGGAAGAGCGAGCAATGGGTGAGTGAGATGCTCCGCATTCTGAGCCTCCCCGCCAAATTCCAGGAGCAACTTAGGTCGTCCGAAGTTTCGATTTCCTACGACAGCGCCATGCGGATCGCCCGGTGTGCTCCGGAATTGCAGGCAGAACTCATCGCCGCCACTCTGAGAGGGGAGACGAACCGGGAAATCCGTGAACGCATCGCCGACCGTAAAGATCCGGCCCAGGGGAAGCAGGGCAGGAGAGGGGGCAATCAACCTGCCACCCTGATGGTCACTTTTTCCGAAACCTGCGAAGGCTGCACCGCCCTCGTGCGCGGCCCGGAAGGGGACGACACCCACCGCCACATGCGCACTGCGGTCGAGCGGCTGCTCCAGTCGCTCAAGTAAACACCACCCGACATCCAAGAACTACCAACCGCCAGACCACATCATCCGGAATCCGTCAAGTCCCCGGCTTTTTTAAAGGAACTGTCTGCGCCTCGACAACCGCCGGAAAGTGCGATACACTAAACCTATGACTCAAGTAGCCGTCAAACTACCCGACGATCTTAAAACGTTCGTCGACCAATCTGTGAAATCCGGGGCGTTCCACGATGCCGGGGATTTTATGGTGAATCTGCTTTATAACATCAAGGCCCAGAGCGAGTCCGAGCTTTCTGAAGAACAACAGGCCAAATTGGCCACCCTGCGGGCAGAGATTGCGGTTGGGATCGCTCAGGCCGACGCGGGAGACTATGTCGAATTCTCCGCTGACGAAATCATCGCGGCGGGCCGGGCGTTTCGTAGTGCCCAGCTGGCCCGTTGATGGTTATGCCGCGCATTCTCAGAAGCCGAAAAAGCCGGGAAGACTACGTTGCTATCGAGGATTATATCGCCCGGAGCAGTCCGCAAAATACGGAAATGATCATCCGGCTTTTCGAGGAAAAACTGGCGAACCTCGCCGTCAACAACTTGATCGGCCGGCCCCGCCCAGAACTTGCTCCTGATCTCCGGAGCTGGAATGTCCACCGGTTCGTCCTCTTCTACCGGCCCATGGAAGACGGTGTCATCCTCATCCGGGTTTTACACGCCTCGATGGATATCACCGCCCGATTGTTCCCGGAAGGCTGAAAATGCGTCCAGGAAACCCCTTCCGGCTGTCCTTGACCGAGAGTGGCAATTCCCCCGCTTTCCCCACCTTCATGTCGCAAACAGATATTGTGCGACACTCCAAATATCGCTCAACCAAAGCCCCATTTGTCGAATCGCCAATTTCCAGCATGGCCAAATCCTCCCTATTCGCCTTCCATTCGTCCCAGCTTTCCCGTCCACCGCGATCATCATCGCGGTTTTTTCATGCCTGCCGTAATTGATCCTATCGGACAATCCACGGAAGCGGCCGACTTCGGGCTTTTTGGTGCTTGTCCGTGACGGTTAGGAATCGGCAGCACCCGGTAGCCGGAGGAAAAAGCTCGAAGTCGGGCGTTTAGCCCGAACGCGTGGGGGAGCCCGTAACGGCT
>JAYUWQ010000753.1:0-3301 GCA_043753485.1 bacterium | reverse complement strand
CCACCACGGTGGTCTCCCCGCTTTTTTGCGCCTGCACCAGACCGTTCCGGGTGACCTTGGGCAGGAGGTTCGAGGGTTCATACACCGCCCAGCGGGTGACATCACGGGAGGTGCCATCTGAGAAGGTCGCGGTGGCGGTGAGCTGCACGTCGCGCCCCGGACCGGTGATGATGGCCTGCGGCGGGCTAACGGTCAGGGCTGTGAGCACCGGTGCGTCCGGCGGGTCCATCGGTGCCCCGGCCGCGATCCAATCGTGCAGCACCTGGTATTCCTCGGAGTCCTTTTCAAACCGCTTCCCGCCCTCGTGTTCGGTGAGTTCCGCCGGTTTTTTCAGGAGAAAGCTGGACTCGGGATCGTCCACGTTGAGACGTTTGCTGCGCACGTTCTGCGTCAGCACGGCATGATCTCCGGCGGGTGATTCCCCGCGCAGGGAAATCTTCAGATTCCCTTTCCCGCTGCCGCTGCCATGACAGGCCCCCATGTTGCAACCCGCCCGGCTCAGCAGCGGCATCACGTCATGAGTGAAACTGGGCGCCGCCCATGCACTGCCCGCCGCCGCCAGCCAAATGGCGATGGCGGTGAAACGGGGCGGCGGAAGGGGTTTCATGCGGGGGGGATTCTCAGGAGGAACGAACGGCCTCAGGGTGAGGGGGCTTTCAGGTGACGTGGCATGGGTGTGTCACAGACCACCCGTGTGTACTGGCCATGGACGATGCATTGGTGAGGTTCGCCGAGGCACTGGCCCCGGCTCTGTCCACGACTCGCCTGCGGCAGAGTCATGCTACGATGCATTGGCCTTCCGTTTTCAAGGCGGTGGGACCGGGGGGAGATACAAGCGCAGGCCCGGACTTTCGTTGTTGGGAGTATGCCACTCCCTTTTGGTAGAATTGAAAACGGGGAGATCTGGTATCCAGTCAGAGCCTACCGCGTAGATGATCCCGGCTGAGGTATCCCACATTAAGTGGCTTCCATTCCATGGGTCAGCGGGGACTTCTGGCAGATAATCAGGCACCAAAGCGTCAAGATTATCGGGCAACTTACCCTCATGCATCGCTTGCCACTGGTGCAGAGCAATCTTCACCCGCATAGCACGCGAATAGAAGAGACTCTGGGGCAATCCCAATGCCAGTTTAGTATAACTTGATGCTGAATTTACCAAGGATTTGCCCATGAGGTTTGGGTCCATCCACTCAGGAAAAAGGGAGGATTTTTTAGGTCTGGCGGGAGTAAGTGCGGCCTCAGCGGCGGCCCGGCTTGGATACGGCTTCAGCATGGCATCGGTTACTGTCCGCATCTCGCGATGATATTGGTTGAGGGTTTGATTTGTCTTACACAGCAACCATCCAAACCGCTGAATTCCTTTTCCCCCGGCAGGAGAATGGCAGATTCTTCTAAAGTTGACTACCATAGAAGCGAAATGCGCGGTTTCTCCCGCCATAGCCTGCCTGATGGGTGCAAGAGAGGGAGGATCTGATTTCCATAAATCGGCTAATTTTGCCATTGCCGCAGCATCCAAGGTGTTTTGGGCGATCAGATCGGAGCCAAGGATTACACTTTGTGCATACAGGGAGCCGCCAACCAGATTGGGAAGCAGGTTGGAACTGCCATTCCGCATCCGGGTGCTCAAATTCTGTAAACCTTCCAGCTTTTCCAAGGCCTCCGGAAATTTGCCAATCCTTGCGCTATTATAGCTTTCAAGACTGACGGCCGAGTAGATGGGTATGAGCCATTGGCTATAGTTGGTTACCGGAGTGTTCCGGTAATCAAGCTCGGGCGGCACCACCCATTCCGGCATGGCGAGAGCTGTTTTTAGCTCCGGCCAGGCAGTTTCTCTTCCACTCAACATTTTTGTCACATGCGCTTCGTCCCACGGGACCGTGTCTTGCAGCATTTTCCTACTGTATTCGCGATCTTCTTTGGATGGTGCCGGTAGTTTCTCCCAACGTTCTTTTAAATACAAAAACCCATTGGTGGTAGCATCCGGGGCCTCTGTGCGGATAGGCTTCAAGTCCTCGAAAGCTTCCAGGTTCTCATCGTAAAGAAGCAGGCCCATCATCAAAACGGTGAGACTGCCGAAAGTCCAGAAGATGATTTTGCTTAACGACCACCGACGGGGCTGCGGAGGAAGGGCAGGAGCTTCGGGATCAGTGAGCATGAAGGAGTGTTATAGCAGCACTCTGCACCCTGCGCAAGGCTGGGGAGGTGCGGCGGCGCTCCTGAGAACGGCTGTCCGTCACGGCGGCGGCGGAGTGCCTTGGTTTTGAGTAACCGGGGCTCCGGGGCGGACTGCAAGTCCGCGCTCCTTTTGGTTATTTGAAGTATTTTTTGGGATCGACGCGTTCCGGTTTTTCGGCCGGTGTTTTCGCGTCGGTTTCCTTTTGGTCACCGGCGGGTTTGTCGGTCTTGGAGTCCTTTTTGGTCTTGGCGGATTTATCCTTGGGGTCTGCTTTGGGCTCCTCCGGTTTGGCGTCGGCATCAGTGGTCAGGATCTTGATCTGGTCAGGGGAGGTGAGTTTGATTTCGAGTTTGCCGGGGTCCGTTTTGGCGGCGCCTTTGGAGCGGTACTCGAAAACCTCGCCGGTGACTTCGACGGTCTTGTCCTTGTAGAGTTTGGCAGGACTGCCTCCTTCAAACTTGTCATAACTTTCCTTCCAGGCGACGACGGTGAACTTGCCGCCGTCGAGGTTCAGGAAGGTCATGCCTTTGGGGGACTCGAAGGCGTCGCTGACTTTGCCGGTGATGATGCTCTTTTTGCCCAGCAGGGCGCGGACGGCGTCTTCTTCGATGGCATTGGCGCGGGGCAGATCCTCGGCGCGGAGGGACGGGATGCTGCCGGTGAAGAGGATCAGGAGAACGGGGAGTAGTTTCATGGGAAAGGTTTCAGCGGGAGTGGGGCGGGACACGGTCCGGGGGACGGGAGGGAGGCGCAACATTTTTGTGCGATTGCGTGGGGGTGGGTTTTCAGGTGTTCTATGGATATGAAATCGGCGGAAATTGAAGCTTTGGTGGCAAGTGTGGTGGAGCGGCTGCGGGGTCGCGGGCTGCGGCGCACCAAGGCCCTGGACCTCCTGATCACGGAGATGGCGAAACATGGGCGGCCGATGACCATCGCGGACCTTACGGCGACGGAGAGTCTATCCGGCCAGTGCGACCCGGCCACGGTCTACCGGCTGCTGATGAAGCTGGAGGAACACGGGGTGGTGCGGCGGCTGGGGCTGCACGACCGGTCCACGTATTTTATACTGGTGCAGCACGGGCTGCATCACGATTACCTCGTGTGCACCGGCTGCGGCCAGATCGC
>JAYUWQ010000752.1:0-3302 GCA_043753485.1 bacterium | reverse complement strand
TGAGCTCGGCATTGAAGCACTCCAACCCGACCTCGTAAGCCCCCGGCAAAAGACCGGTGAGCTGAATGACTGGCTCCTGGTCAAGCGCGGACCACTTTCCGGATCCCAACCGCCAGCGTTGAATGCCATCGCCCAAGCCCTCCAGCCGGAAGATGCCGCTCCCTCCACTTCCTGGCTCCCAGTGTGCGACAGGGGCCTCTCCACCTGGTTTCGCCGCCACAAATTCATAGTGCACCACCAGATCATACCCATGATAACGGAGAAACCCATTTCCGGCCGCATCCAACAGAACTTCTATGAATGAGGCATCCGGGCGGAGCGTCATGGCCCCGCTCAGATCAGGCAGTTGTCTCCAAATCCCATCACGCCATTTCAACAAACCATAAGTTGAAGTGGCGAGCCACGCCGCCCCCGTGCGGTCCCAGCAGAAGGATTTGATTTCAGTTCCCATCACCCCCCACCCGCCCTGAGGAGGCTGTGGCTCAACCCGCCGGAGTGGAACCGACTCAGGCTCTTCTACGGGGATTTTCTTCCACTTGCCGTCATTCAGGCAGGCATAGAGTTCATTTCCGTAAGGAATGCTGAAAAAACCGTCCCGGCTGAAAAAGGGCGTCCTCATCAGGGCACGGCTCCTGACCCCAATTTCGGAAAGGGTTGTGTGATACCATTGCCCTTTTTGCAGAACATGCACATCCCCGTCAAAGTGCGTGAAAGCCTTGGTGCCATTCAGGTGGGAAGTCGGTCCGAGGTTGACGCTGTGGTAGGCCTTGGTCAGGGTGTCGCCGGGCACCAGTTTTTCCTCGACGGCCTGCCGAAGGGTTTCAAAGACCTGCCACTGGCCCGAGGCAAAATCAAAAACGGCCGTCCGGTCCAACTCGAATGGCAGCACCCACGCCTGGCCAGAATTGTCCGTCAGAAAGTCGGCATTGATCAGATTGATGGAAGCCACCTCACCCGGAATGGGCCGGGCCTGCCATGTTTTCCCATCCCATTCCGCAAAATTCAGACCCTCCACCTTCAGCGCCCAAAGATGATGCCCCGGACCTTCCACAATGAAATCCCCTGTCCGCAGGCTCCTCAGCCGGCTCCCGGGGCGGGGGGCCGGCTGATCCTTCAGGATTTTTTCAACACGGGCATCCATCGCACCTGGCGGGGGGCTGCCCCGCAAACGCATCGCCTCCAACTGTTGTCGTTTGGCCGCATCCCGCGCCGCCGGAGGTTCCTGACCCATTGAGTGGAGACAGCACCCCGCCCACAGTAATAGCAAAAAACAGCTTTTCGGTTTCATCGCGCTTACCATGAGTAGTGGACCTTGTAGGAAACGACGCGTTCCTCGTCCGGTTTCAGCGGGATGCGGAACTCGATGGTTTGGGCGTCGGTTTTGAGGAAGGTGTTGGAGGGGGCGCGGATGTCCCAGTTGGTCCAGCGGTAGAGGTGTTCCACCACGCGGATTTCGGCGGTTTCGGTTTTGTGGTTCCTCAGGGTGATTTCAAAGGTTTCGTCAAACCAATGGTTGGAACTGTCGCTCTTGTAGGCGGTGCGCTTGCGTTCGCCCACGAGATCGAAGGCATTGCCGGTGTAGATGCGGAGGGTTTCGTCCTTCGGCGTGTGGTCGATCTGGTTTTCACCGGTGAACTGAAGCTGGCCTTCATCATCCTGACGATAAAACCGCACCGTACCGAGCGGCAGGGGAATGCCCAATTGGTTGGTCGCACTATTTTTGAATTCGCGCATCACCCAGACCTTGGGATTGCTCTCCGTGCCATATTCCTCCTGGCTACGGATGTTCATCATGGTGTGGTTGCCGTAGCGGCTGCGGTCGATCTTCACGCCGTCATAAACATAAATGCGCTGGGCCTTGACGCCGGTCGCCCTGACGAATTCGACCTGCTTGGTCTCGCGGTCATGCAGGGTGGTGGGCAGGGGCAAACTGTAGAGATGATATTCGTCGAAGGATTTTTCGGTAACCCTGGGGGCCGATGATGAGGAATCCGCTGCCCCAAAATCATTCCGGCGGGCAGATGCCAAGCTCCCATTCTGCACCTTGGCCACATCACCGGCCACCAACTGCACCTTGGCTTCCCGGAACGTCTTCCCGCTTTGGTTGTCCATGGTGACCCAGCCGGTCAGGTCCAGGGTATCCCCTTTTTCCGGAGCCACCACATTGTAAGCCGCCGCCCAGCTCATCCCGCCGGTCTGATAGGCGACTTCCGCGTTCACTTTGGCGGCCTTGTCGGAGTGTAGCTTCCAAACAAGGGTGGGTTTCAGCACCGTATCATCCGCCAGAGCGGGGAAGAATGGCTTGCCCGGCAGGCCGAACTGCAACTGGTCTTCCACTTCGATGATGGGCTGCATGCCTTGTCCGTAAGCCGAATTCATCGACATCTGACTCATGGCGTAAGCCCGGCCATACCGCTGCATCGATTCGGCGGAGTGCGCGGTATAACCACTGCGGATGATTTTCCCCTTCACGGTGCGGTCCGGCTTGCCGAGGCTGCCGGGAATGAGGAAATCGATCTCCTTGCCCTCGTTCAAGGAAAGCAGGAGGCCCTCGGAGATGGGATCGGCCCGGTAGTTTTGCTCGATGACCCGGAGCGCCACTGCCCCGGCGGGATCGCGCAGGATCACGGAATCCGCTTCCACATGGGCCGTGGTGTCCGTAAAGCGGACATCATTCAGCCCGCTTTGCAGGTCCAGCGTCAGCCGGTCCCGCACCGTGGCGAAGTTCTGATTGTAGATTGTCAGGGCGGGCTGGGCCTGACAGGGAAGGACGAGTCCAAACAGGACGCCGGCAAGAGGGAGGGGGGAGGGAATCTTTTTCATGTTGGACAAGGTAGGATGGCAAAAAGTACGTGAAGGTAAACTTCCGGTATAACCCCGGGCGACCAACATTCTCCACGCAACAGACCGCTCCACCAGTAATTTGTTGGAACACCATCCAACAAAATCGATGCCGTTCAGCTTTGCCAGAGAGGTTGTCCTATTCCTTCACCCTGATCCGCCGGTATTCCATCTGGCCGCGGTCTCCTTCGAGGCCGATGGGGCCGGTGGCAGGGACTTTGAAGGCGGCGTCGAGCACCTCGCCGTTGCAGGTGCAGTGGGCGGTGCCACCGGTGACCACGACTTCGAGTTCGTTCCAGTCCTGCGGTTTATACTTCGTCAGGTTTTTGAAGGGACCGGCGAGGGAGTAGTCGCGGCACTGAAGCTGCGGGCCGCGCAGGAAGACCCCGCTGTCGGCGTCCGGAGTGGCGCGGAATTCCAGACGCAGGGTGAAGTCCTTCGGAAACTCCCGCACCGTCCAA
>JAYUWQ010000751.1:0-3305 GCA_043753485.1 bacterium | reverse complement strand
TCCCAGGGTGAATCAGGTCCGCCTGGAGTTTGCCCCGATGTCCACGGAGGAGCGTGCGCCCCTTTATTACGGCCGTCACAGTGCCGTGCCCGGAGTCTTTCTCATCGATGCCCAGTCGGTGCGTGACCTGAGTGTCCAGCTGTTGAAAACGGTCCCCTGATCCGTAGTTCCCCGTTCGACAATCCCTCCGGTGCAGGCGTAGTTCACTCAGGATATGAAGCTCATCAAAGTCGCCGCTGCCGTGCTCAACCAGACCCCGCTGGATTGGGCGGGCAACCAGGCCCGCATCCGCGGGGCACTCTCCGAGGCGCGGGAGCAGGGCGCCTCCGTGGTTTGCCTGCCGGAACTCTGCCTGACCGGTTATGGTTGTGAGGATGCTTTTCACGCCCCCGGGGTCGCCCGCAAGGCCTGGCAGGTCCTGCATGAACTCGCGCCGGAAACCCGCGGTCTCATCGTCACGCTCGGGCTGCCGGTCTGGCACCTGAAATCGCTTTACAACATGGTTGCGCTGGTGGCGGACGGGCGCATCGCCGGTTTTGCCGCCAAGCGCCATCTGGCAGGCGATGGCATTCATTACGAACCCCGCTGGTTCAAGGCCTGGCCGGAAGGCGTTACCGCGCTCCTGACCGATGACGAAGGCCGCGCCTACATGGCGGGCGATCTGGTGTTCGATGCCGGCGGGGTCCGGTTTGGTTTTGAGATTTGTGAGGATGCCTGGTCGGCTGACCGTCCCGGCAGCAACCTGTGCCGGCGCGGGGTGGATGTGATCCTGAACCCCAGTGCCAGCCACTTCGCCTTCGGGAAGAATGCGGTGCGCCAACGCTTCATCCTCGAAGGCAGCCGCGCCTTCCACGCTGCCTACGTCTATGCCAATCTGCTGGGCAATGAATCCGGCCGTGCCATCTTCGACGGTGAGGCCATGATCGCCTGCGGGGGGCGGCTGGTGGCCACGGCCGAGCGGTTTTCCTATCAGGAATTCAGCGTCGTCAGCGCTCAGGTGGACCTGGATCTGGGCCGCGTCGCCCAGGGCCGCAGTTTTTCCGCGATCCCCGACCCGACCGGGCAGGAGGCCAGGTGCCTGACCGCGCCCTTTGTCTGGCCGGACCTTGATCCAGAGCCCGCCGGACGTGAAGCCGAACCATGGGAAGCCGCGCCGGATTTGTAACTGGAGGAGTTTTCCCGTGCGGTGCCCCTGGCGCTTTTTGATTACCTGCGCAAGAGCCGCTCCCGTGGTTTTGTAGTCTCACTCAGCGGCGGTGCGGACAGCACTTCGCTGGTAGTCCTGATCCGGCTCATGGTGGAGCTGGGGACGGAGGAATTGGGGATTGAGCGGTTTAAGAAAAAGTTGGCGTGGCATGCTGAAGTGCAGGCCGCCGCAGATCCTGCCGGGCTGGTCCGGGCGCTGCTGACCACCGCCTACCAAGCCAGTGGGAATAGTGGCAGCGTGACCCGTGAAGCCGCCCGGGCCGTGGCGGAAGCCACCGGTGCCCGCCATTTGGAATTTGATATCAGCAGCCTGGTCGCCGGCTATACCGAGATGGTGGAAGGAGGGATCGGCCGCCCGCTCACCTGGGAAGGTGATGACGTGACCCTGCAAAACATCCAGGCGCGGGTGCGCAGTCCAGGGATCTGGATGGTCGCCAATCTCCAAGGGGCCCTCCTCCTTTCCACCAGCAACCGCAGCGAGGCCGCAGTGGGCTACGCCACCATGGACGGCGACACCAGCGGGGGACTGAGCCCCATCGCCGGGATCGACAAGGCGTGGCTGCGGGAGTGGTTGCGCTGGATGGAACATCACGGTCCCGCGGAGCGGCATCCGCTTCCGGTGCTGGGATTGGTCAATGTCCAGGCGCCCACGGCCGAACTGCGTCCGCCGGGCAGTCACCAGACCGATGAGGATGACCTGATGCCGTATCCTCTATTGGATGCCATCGAGCGCGCTGCGATCCGTGATAAATTCATGCCGCTCGACGTGCTCCGTCAGATGCTCCTGCGGTTCCCGCAATACACGTTGCCGCAGCTCACCGGCTGGGTGGAGCGCTTTTTTGTGCTGTGGTGCCGGAACCAGTGGAAGCGCGAGCGTTATGCGCCGTCTTTTCATCTGGACGATGAGAACCTCGACCCCAAGACCTGGTGTCGTTTTCCGATCCTCAGTAGTGGGTTTACGGCCGAACTCGTGGAAATGAGGGACTGGTCGACCCGGCAAAAATAAGCCCGCTACCAGTTCCGGGGCGCAATTCGGGTCCGTTGGCCCTGCCTTTCGTCTTGATTCAGCACGTGTCCCGCCTAAGTCCCGGTGCCATGGCCTACCTCAACGAAAATTATTTCAAACTCAAAGCGGGATATCTCTTCCCGGAAATCGCCCGCCGGGTGGCGGCATTCACTTCGGATCATAAAGAAGCGGCGGCCCGCCTGATCCGTTGTGGGATCGGTGATGTGACGGAGGCGCTGCCCGCCACCGCGCGTGAGGCCATGAAGGCGGCGGTGGATGAACTGGGCGACCGGAACACCTTCCGCGGTTATGGGCCCGAGCAGGGGTATGCGTTTCTGCGCGAGGCCATCGCCGAACACGCTTATGCGCCCTTGGGATGCAAGATTTCCCCGGATGAGATTTTCATTTCCGACGGGTCCAAATGCGACACCGGCAACATCCTTGACATTTTTGGTTCGAAGAACAAAATAGCAATCACCGATCCGGTGTATCCGGTCTATGTGGACACCAACGTCATGTGCGGCCAGACCGGCGACGCGGATGAGGGGGGAGCCTACGCGGGTCTGGTTTATCTGCCGTGTACGCCAGCCAATGGTTTTGTGCCGGCCCTCCCCAAGGAAAAAGTGGATCTGATCTACTTGTGTTATCCCAACAATCCGACCGGGGCCACTGCCACCTATGAGGAACTGTCGGCCTGGGTTCATTTTGCGAGGGAAAACCAGGCCATCATTCTCTTTGATGCCGCCTACGAAGCCTATATCACGGAGCCCGGCGTGCCGCATTCCATCTTCGAGATCGAAGGAGCCGAGGAATGTGCGATCGAGTTCCGCAGCTTCTCCAAACATGGGGGGTTCACGGGGGTGCGCTGCGCTTTCACCGTGGTGCCGAAAAACCTGATGGCCTCCTCGCTGGATGGGAAAAGACACCGCCTGCACCCCTTGTGGTCGCGGCGCCAGAGCACGAAATTCAATGGCGTGTCCTATCCAGTCCAGCGCGCGGCAGAGGCCTTGTTCAGTCCGGCGGGTCAAAAGGAGGTCAACGGCCTGATCGCCCACTATCTGGGCAATGCCACCCTCCTGCGGGAGGCCTGCAC
>JAYUWQ010000750.1:0-3305 GCA_043753485.1 bacterium | reverse complement strand
CGCTGTAGCTGTGCGCCAGGGCTGCGATTTTGGGAGTGTTCCGGTAGTTCTTATCCAGATCATACCGTGCCGAAATGGTGCGTCCGGCGGCTTTGATCCCCAGCGCTTTCCAGCTCAGCCCGTTGCATTTGTAGAGCTGTTGGCTGCCGTCGGCCACGATGACCAGATCCCCGTTCTCCGGCTCCTTCATGGTGGCCAGGGCACATGGGAACCACGTTGGCTCAAAGTCCTGGGCTTCATCGATTAACACCGCATCCCAGACCCTTGCCTTCTCCCCGCGCTGCCGCAGTCCGCCCAGCACCCGTCCTCCAAAAACCGCATCATCCTTACTGTGTCGCGTCAGCCGCATATCCTTGGCCCAGCCATCGAAATGCCTCACTGTCACCCCGGGGCAATCCTCCATCCTCGCCCGCAGCCACTCCGCCAGCACCTTGTTGTAGCACAGCAGCAGCGTCTGCTGCTCCGGATCCGGCCATGGCCAGGTATCGGGCCCGGGAGAGCAGCAGCACTGTTTTCCCCGATCCCGCTACCCCTGACAAAAATCCGGTGCCCACTGCCCATGGACCGCGCATGTTGTTCCTGCCGCGCATCCAGCACCTCCATCACCTGTTCATGGTCCGCTCCATTCCGGCTCAGGATCACGTCCATCCGGCTCTCCGGGTAAAGCACCCAGCGCAGGACATCGATCTGATGGGCCGTAAACCGCCGCTTCATCTCAAACGGTCGGAAAAACGGCTTCAGCACAGCCACCAACTCCGCTTCCTCCAACTCTTCCCAGCTCGAGGACTTTTTTACGTTCGAGCAGAGCGAGCCACATGGAGGTCACATCCGCGACCGCAATTTTGGGGCCGGCGGGCGTTTGCAATGCTTTGGCGTAGGCGGGGTGGAACAACGGTTTGGCATGTTTCCACTCGGGGTTGGCGGTCATCGGCGGGACGAGGATCACGTCGCAGTCCGGATTGGCAGCGTGCAGTTGACAGATCATCTGGCGGATCGTCGCACCAAACTTCTCCGGCGCGATTTGGCTGGAAGCATCATTCATTCCGAACGCGCAAATGAAAAAATCGGCCTTCTCACGTAAGGTGGGAGAAACCATGAAAGCGGGACGGAAAAGCCGCGAACCGCCATCGGTGGAGCGGCTACAGGATTTTCACTTAATTGTAATCGAAAAATACTGATTTACCCGCAAGGTAATGACCTTCGAGCGCTGCCTGCCGAACACCCCCCTCCCCCCTAACAAATGAAATATCTTAGATTGAACGCCGGCCTCCCCCACCGGATTCACCTTCGTGTGGCTCTTTTGGCGACTGCGGCCGGATTCTCAGTGGCCAGCGGAAGCTGGGCCCAGCTTCCTCAAATAAACGAGTTCCTCGCGATCAATGCCGCGGGAATTACCGACGAAGATGGAATGGCGCAGCCGTGGATTGAGATCTACAACCCCCATTTGACCAATCCGGTGAGCTTGGTTGGTTACAAGCTCACGGATGGCACCATGACCTGGAACTTCCCTTCGGTGCAGGTAATGCCTGATGACCGCCTCCTGGTGTGGGCCTCTGGGAAGAACCGTGTGGTTACCACGGCTCCGCTGCACACCAATTTCACCATTCCAGCGACCGGAGGCACTCTATCCCTGCTCAATGGGTCAAATGCGGTGGTATCCTCTTTCGTCAGCTACCCCGCCCAGACAGCCGATGTGTCCTATGGCCGGGATCTTTCCGATGTGAATACGACAACCACTCCCCCGGCCACCTCCATAGCAGGACCCAACACGCAGGTGGGATTCTACTCCACCCCGACTCCCGGGGAGGCCAACAGCTTTTCAGGGGCTGGCGTTGCGGGAGAAGTCTTGTTCAGTGTACCGAGCCAGGCCTTCCCCGCCCCGGTCGCCCCCGCGACCTTCACTGTCTCGCTTTTCCCTTCAGGGACAGACCCTGACGCTGTGATCCGCTACACGACCAACCGGACGGTTCCCAATGCGTCGTCCCCGGCCTATACGGGTCCAATTGGAATCACTGCGACGACCTTGATCCGGGCGCGGATTTTCAAGCCCGGCCTCCTGCCGGGCCCGACCCAGAGTCATGGATATCTGCAGCTCGCGGCCAATGCGGCGGGCTTCAGCTCCGCCATGCCTATCGTGGCCATCAGCAACTTTGCAGCTGGAACTCCGCCAGGGGAGGGGGACCAGGCTTCCTTCATGTGGGTATGGGAACCGGCGGCGCCGGATAACCGGGCCCGCTTCTCCAATTCCCCCAAGCTCTTCACCCGTTCTGTCATCGACCGGCGTGGTTCCAGTACTTTGGATAACCCAAAATTCAGCCTGAATGTGGAAATGAGGCAACCTTTCAATGAGGAGGACAAGGACCTTTCCCTGCTGGGCATGCCGAAGCATTCGGACTGGGTGATGCATGCTCCCTACAACTACGACCGCAGCCTCCTGCACAATCCCCTGATGTATGCCCTGAGCAACAGCATCGGGCGCTATGCGGTGCGGACCCGCATGGCAGAAGTCTTCGTGCAAACCGGGACGGGGAGCATGACCTTCAATGGCAATGCTACCGGGGATTATTTCGGGGTTTTCAACGTCATGGAGAAAATCCGCAGGAGCAATGACCGGGTGGACATTGAGAAACTGGATATGTATGACAACGATGCCATCAGTAAAACGGGCGGTTACATTTGGAAAGTCGACCGGCTGGATGCAGGCGATAGTGGATTCAGCGCCGGGGGCCAGAACATGGCCTACTATTATCCAAAAGAAAAGGATCTCAAATCACCCCAGAGGGATCCACAGGAACAATATCTGACCTCGTACATCAATGGCTTCAACACGGCGTTGCAGGGGGCCAATTCCGCCAATCCCACCACCGGCTACGCGGCCTGGCTGGATGTCCCGGCAGCCGTCGACCATCATTTGCTCAACATTTGGTCCTTCAATGTCGATGCGCTGCGGCTGAGTGGGTATTGGACGAAAGACCGGGAGGAAAAGATGTTCCCCGGGCCGATCTGGGATTTTGACCGGACGCTTTCCTCGACCGACGGACGGGATGCCGATCCTGCAGTGTGGCGCTCTGCCAACGGCGACTTCGGGACCGATTTCTTCCACTTCACGTGGTGGAACCGCCTATTCCGGGACATCGAATTTTATCAGAAATACATTGATCGCTGGCAATCCCTGCGGCGCCAGGGGAACTTCCGTCCGGAGGCCGTGAACGCCCTGATCGACTCCCTGAATGCGGAGATCAGCGCCGAAGCCGTAACCCGCGACCTCGCGCGGTGGAATCAGAGCAAGCGCGCCTGGACGCGGC
>JAYUWQ010000749.1:0-8557 GCA_043753485.1 bacterium | reverse complement strand
ACAAAGGGATGCGGGCACTGACGGCGGACGGCGAGACATTCCTCGTAGGTGAGGCAGGGCTGTTCGATATAGACATCGACATCGCGCACGGCTTTGGCGATGCGCACTGCTTCGTGCTGAACCCAGCCGGTATTGGCATCGGCGACCAGGCGGTCGCCGGGCTGCAATTTCGCCGCGACGGCGTGGATGCGGGCGATATCGGTATCGGGATCGCCGCCGAGCTTGAGTTGGAAGCGGGTGTAACCCTGGGCGCGGTAGCCCGCGACTTTGCCCGCCATTTCGTCAGGAGACTCCTGGGAGATGGCGCGGTAAAGCCGGACGCTTTCCCCGTAGCGGCCACCCATCAGCACGCAGACGGGCAGGCCGGTGGCTTGGCCGAGAATGTCCCAGCAGGCGATGTCGATGCCTGATTTCACATAGGGATGGCCCTTCAGGGCGGCGTCCATCCGGTGGTTCAATTTGACGAGTTCCCGGGGATCCTGACCGATGAGGTGGGGACCGAGTTCGCGCAGCCCGGTGCGGACGCCTTCCGCGTAGGCGGGAAGATAGAAGGGGCCGAGCGGACAGACTTCGCCATGGCCGGCCAGGCCGGTATCGGTTTCCACCCGGACGATGGTGCTGTCGAAGACACTGACGGATTTACCGCCGGACCATTTATAGGTGGTCTCGTGAAGCGGCAGTTCAACGCGGTAGGCAAGGATGCGGGTGATTTTCATGGAAATAGGAGGCGCCCCGTGGAAAATGGCTTCTTGATCAGATTAAAAGCGGACGGAGGACGGGTCTTGGTCCGGAACAGCATTCCCCTATGAAAATCAGCACAACATCCGCTCTCCACCGGGCAGTCCAAGGAGTGGGCACCGGGGTGGATCTCCGGTTGTTGGAGCAGTTATTTGATCATACGCCGGACTTGGCGTTTTTCGTGAAGGATGACCGCGGCTGTTATGTGGCCGTGAATCATTCCCTGGTGGAGCGGCATGGGTTGAAGGGGAAACGGGATATGATTGGCCGGCGGCCCAGCGATGTCTGCCCGGGGGATTTTGGCCGCATTCCAGCGGAGCAGGATGCCTACGTGCTGCGGACGGGCCGCGCCATCATCGAGCGCCTTGAGCTGCAATGGTATTCCCCTCACAAACCGGTCTGGTGCCTCACCACAAAACTCCCGATCATCAACTCCGCCGGGGTGGTCGCAGGCATTCTCGGCATTTCCCAGGATGTGCGCGCCCCGATCCGGCCTGCGGATATACCTACGGATCTTGCAAAGGCATTACATCGCCTTGAAACAGGCTATGGCGACGCGCTGACGTCTGCCGATCTGGCGAAGGTGGCCAAGCTTCCGGTGCCCCGGTTCGCCCGGTTGGTGAAACGGATTTTTGGAATTACGCCAGTCCAGTTGATTGCCAAAACCCGCATCGCAGCGGCCTCCCGGATGCTCCGGGAATCCAGCCGCTCCATCGCCGAGATCGCCCTGGACTGCGGATATTACGATCACAGCGCCTTCACCCGTTCGTTCCGTGCCGTAACCAGCGTGACTCCAACCCAGTTCCGTGCCGGAGGGAAGCCGGACTGCAGAGGACCTGTCAGTGGTTGAATCCTGGAAGACGCGCCGGCGTTGATCCCAGACATCCGTGCTGCAATGACCGGTGTCCCCCAGGTCAGGTTGGGCTGAACCCGGCATTTGATCCGCGTCTGCCAGAGGAATCCGGACCGCCGGGTTCGGTCTTGGGGACAGGATCCCCGGTGGCGAGGACCTGTGCGGCAAGGCGGCGGGCGAGGCGTACGAGGGCAGTGTCGCGCACGAGGTCGCCCAGGACGAGGTGGCCGATACCGCTTTGGGCGGAGCCCAGGAGATCGCCAGGGCCGCGGAGGAGCAGATCGGCCTCGGCGACCGCAAAACCGTCACTGGTGGCGGCGAGCGTCTGGAGGCGCTGGAGGCCTTCAGGATTCCTGCCGCTGGTGGCCAGAATACAGAAGCTTTTATGCGTGCCGCGCCCGATGCGCCCGCGGAGTTGGTGGAGCTGCGCGAGACCGAAACGTTCGGCTTCAAAGATGATCATGACGGAGGCGTTGGGGACATCGACCCCGACTTCGATGACGCTGGTGGAGACCAGAGCTTGGAACTCGTTGGCCCGGAACCGGCGCATCACTTCCTCTTTTTCATCCGGTTTGAGGCGGCCATGCAGCAGTCCCACGGGATGGGGAGCGAGCTTTTTTTCCCAGGTCGCGTGCTCCTTGGTGGCCGCTTTAAGGTCGAGAGAATCGCTTTCGTCAATGAGGGGATAAACGAGGTAGGCCTGACGGCCCGCTTCGAATTGTTGTTTCAGAAATGAGGCGACCTGGGTGAGATCGGGCTGTTCCCGCACGGCCGTGACAATGGGCCGGCGTCCGGCGGGGAGTTCGTCGATCAGGGAGACGTCGAGGTCGCCGTAGACCGTCATGGTGAGGGTGCGCGGTATGGGGGTCGCGGTCATGACCAGCACGTGCGGGGCAACGCCCTGACGGACGAGGCGGGCCCGTTGCTCGACGCCGAATTTGTGTTGTTCATCGATGACCGCAAGGCCGAGGTCCGGGAGCTCGGAGTCGCCGTGCAGGAGGGCGTGGGTGCCGATCAGGATTTGAGGACGGTTCTGGCCGCCGGTGAAGAGAGGATCGAAGCCGTCTTCCTTGCGGGAGGCGGTGCGCAGGCCGATCCGGAGGCCGAGCGGATCGAGCCAGCGCCGGAAGTTGAGATAATGCTGTTCGGCAAGGATCTGGGTAGGAGCCATCAGCGCGGCCTGGCAGCCGCTTTCCACCGCCAGGAGCATGGCGGCCATGGCGACGAAGGTTTTCCCGCTGCCGACATCGCCTTGGAGCAGCCGGTTCATGGGGCGGGACCGGGCGAGGTCTTCACGGATCTCGGCGATGGAGCGTTGCTGGGCTCCGGTCAGGGGGAAGGACAGGGCCTCCAGCCAGTGGGTGAGCAGTATGCCGGGGCCGCAATGGCTGGCTCCCGCCAAGGCGTCCCATTGCTGGCGGCGGCGGAGCACGTTCAGCTGCAGCAGGAAAAATTCCTCCAGGGCGAGGTAGCGCCGGGCGCGGTCCTTGTCAGGAAGGCTTTTGGGGAAATGAATGGACCGGAGCGCCTGGGCGCGGGATTGCCCGGCAAATTCCCCCCGGACGGACGGCTCCGGGAGCAGATCCGGGACGGATTCATCTTCGAGTTGTTCCAGCAATTGCCAGACCGCGCGGCGGAGTGATTTTTGGGGGACCCCTTCGCGGGCGCCGTAGATGGGGGCGACGCGCTGCAGATGGATCGAGGCTTCTCCGGCGGGTGTGTCGTTGAGGATTTCAAACTCCGGGTGGTCAATCACGAGGCCGCCGCGTTTGGCGGGCTTGGGTTTGCCATAGACAATGATGTCCTGGTCGGCCGCAAAGGATTTGGCGATGAAGGGCATGTTGAACCACCGCAGGGTGAGGGGTGCGGCGAAGGCCTGCAGCCCCCCAAGACCTTGGGCGTCTTCCCGGCCGGGAGGGGCGAGGGTGACCACCACAAATGGCCGGCCGGGTCCCGCACGTTTGAGTTGAACATCCGTGACCACTCCCTGGAGGCAGAGGGCGGGGCCGGCTTCGGTGATGCCATCCGGCCAGCCGTCGAAGGCCGTGCGGTCCTCATAACGGAATGGATAGTGCGTCAGGACATCACCGACGGTGAGAAACCCGCCGGCGATCAGGGCTTTCCTCAACCGCTTGTCAGGCACGGTCAGGGTTTCCAGAGGAGTGGAGAGGGTCATGCAGGGGCTGGAAGAGAGGACGGGACCGGATGGACCGCCCTGATGCGGCCGTGCCGGATTCCGGTCCAATCACCTTTATCTCCCCCCGTTCCGATGGCTACCCCATTTCACGTGCGCGGTGCAGCCGGTGGAAGCATCGGAGGCGGCGGATCGTGGGCTTTGCCGGGCTCACGGAGGCGCAAGCGCAGTTGCAGTTTTTGCTGGAGCTGCTGGTAGCGTTCCTTCTGGGGAGGAGTCAGGATTTCAAGAATCTGCGGTTGGGTGGCATCCAGCATCTGGCGGAGACGGCGGCGGCGCTCGCGTTCCATTTGCTGGAGCTGCGGGCGGGTGGCGGCGTAGATTTCCTTGACCCGGCGCGACTGGACGGGGTCGAGTTTGAGTTCGTCTTCCAGCCGTTTGGCCAGGCCATCCATGAGCAGGGCCGGGCCTTCCCGCTCGAACTTGCGGAGCCGTTCCCGTTCGGCGTTGATGCCGATCATGCCCCCGGCCACGCTGCCGAGGACGAAGATCGCACCAATTCCCGAGTAGAGCCGCCAGCGCATATCAGTCAGAGTTCAGTTGAGGATTTCGCTGTCCCACGAGGCTTGGCCACTGTCCCAGAAGCCCGCGAGATCGTCTTCCGCGGCTTGGGGCGCGGCAGACAAAATAAACCAGACGGCCAACATGCCGACGAGGGCGGCGCAGCCTCCCACAGCGCGCCAGAGGAGTTGTACCACACCCGGACCGCGTCGTTCGAGATCGGCCAGCCGGGCGGAGAGCCGGGTTTCAAAACCATAGGCCTGGGCTGACAGGTCCAGCTGCCCTTGGGCGCGGCGGGCCTGTTGGAGCAGGTGGTGGAGGTTTTCTTCGTTCATAAAAAGTGGGGCATCAGCCAACTTGGGGCGGTTTAGTCCAGCCGGGCCTGCCGGTCAATCGCACGGGGCCGGAGACTGTCGTAACCGCTGGATGTACTTTTTGAGCGACTGCCGGGCGCGGAAGGCCCGGACTTTGACGTTGGTTTCGGACCACCCCGTCAACTCGGCCACTTCCCGCACCGGGCGTTCTTCCAGTTCCAATAGAGTGATCACGAGCTGTTCCTTGGGAGCGAGCAGGGCCATGGCCCGGCGCACTTCCAGGAGGGCTTCGGTTTCCTCGGCCATTTCCGGGGCTCCGATTCCTTCCAATCCGGGATGACCGCCCTCCAGCAGGGCATCACGGGAGACTTCCTTTTCCCGGCGGGTCCGGTTCTTGCGCAGGAAATCATAACAGGCGCGCACGGCCAGCCGCATCAGCCAGTGCTCAAAAGGAGCTTCCCCGCGGAAACTGGGGAGTCCTTTCCATGCTTTGATAAAAATGTCCTGCGCCAAATCTTCCAGTTCGTGGTGATTGCGCGCATATTTGCCGGCGATGCTGAAGACGCGCGATTTATAAGTGGCCACCAATCCTCCAAAAGCGGCCATGTCACCACTGCGTGCCGCCAGCACCAGGGGGAGATCAGGAGAGGGCGCCATCATGGTCCGGACAGGAGTATCCCCGACTTCTCCACGGGCGGGAGAAGCCAGGAAAGCGGGAAAAGGCATGGCAATCATGGAAAGGCGATGGAGCGCGGAGCGGCCACTTCGACCGTTCTGTTCCTGTGACGGTTGCCGTCCAGTCCGAGGTTACAGCATTTTCAGGGTCGACGTCCTGGCTTGGAAAACAAACAAGGCACCCCGTGACCGGGGTGCCTTGCCTGCTGAACCAACGACTATGAAACAAATGGACGAAAAAAGTGGGGGACGGGCGGAGCCATCAGGGCGCCGCGTCCAACTGGCTGAGCACGATGCCGGAGCCGGTCGACTCTCCCTGCACGGCATCTGCCGACTGACGCAGTTGGTAATTGGCGAAAATGGCGGCGGCGTTCATGGCGATGACCACGATGATCAGAATTCCCAAGGCGCGACTCGCCTTTTGCCAGACCGGAAAGCGTTCGGCTTCAGGCAGGCTCGCGGTGAGTTGTTTGGCCCAGCCCATTCCGAAGCGGATCGACATCAGCAGCGCGAGATTGAGCAGTAAAAGCAATCCGGTGACTACTTTGACGTAAAACTGGAGGGAGTCTAGGGAGGTTTCCATGAGTGATTATGGAAAATACTTCTTACCGTGATTTTTTCAAGTGATATCACTGGGTACTATTCGAGTGGGATGGATTCAACTTTTAGATTCCGATCCCCGAATTCGCAATATGGAGTGATTTTTTTGAGAAAAATCTCCAAAACTAGTTGCGTGATTTGGAAATTATGCGAATTTTTACTCGCTACAGATTACCGCTTAAATTTTACCAAACTCACCAGACTATGAAACCTGAGCAGCAACAAGACCATGCCCGTCTGGAAAAACTCATCCTGGTAGCTGCCTTGACTTGCTGTGCCGCGATGGTCTGCTTGTTGAGCTTGAGCATCTTATCCTGAACAAGGCCTCAACGCGCTGGCTCACTTAGCCGCGTCTGCTCCCCGCCGGAGACCTATGGGTCTCCGGCTTTTTTGTGCCCTGTGACCTTAGGGGTCGGTTCTCTCAAGTGTGAGAGGGGTACCTTATTCGTGTCTCAGAATTGCCGTAAAAACTGAAAAAGAATCTTGCAGGAATGGTCAAAGCGTGGCATTTATATGCCATAGTTTTGGCATATGGCTCGCGAAAAAAATAAGATCGATACCATTCAGATCACCCTTTCGGTGACTGATCCGATCCGCGTCATGCTCGAAAACCTCTCTATTTCAGGGTTTTACGGCAAAAATGCCGCCGACACTGCTGGAATCCTGCTGCGCGAAAAGCTCCGGGAACTCGCCATTCAGAAAGGACTGCCCGGCGTCGGGGCCCTGCCGCCCGCGGCTGCGGTGCCTTTGTGATGCCCATACCATTCTCTCCTCAACCCAACCTCAACCCAACCTCAACCTACCTCACCTCATGAACTCCACCCCGATTATCGATGTTCCGCCACGGATCATCCGTCCGACTGTCTCCCGGTCTGCTGCACGGCCCCCTCTCTCTGCGCCGGCTCCCTTCGGCGGAGAGGACGAACTTCGTTCGCTGGTCCGCCAGATTGTACAGCACGATCCTGCTCTGGCGCTTCTGCTTGCCCGGGCTGGCGAACGCATCATTCAGTCTTGAAATTGCCCCTTGGCACGAATTCCTGGTCACCGTAACAGGCTGAAATGATCAACTCCCTTCCGCGCTGGGTCTGGCCTGGTGCGGGATTGTTGGCCTTCCTGGCTGGCATGATCAATGTGACCGGGGTGCTTGGTTTTACCCATGAAGCGGTCACCCACCTGACCGGGGTCACCACCTATCTCGGGGCCGCCCTCGCCGGCGGGAAAGTCTCCAGCGTCCTGCACCTTGGGGGCATTCTGCTGGCTTTTGTGGCAGGGGCGGCCCTCTGTGGCCTGTTGTTGGGAGGAGGGGGCATGAAACCGGGCGCCCGCTATAATCTGGTGCTGGGGGTGGAAGCCATCATGCTGGCCACCGCAGTTCCCTTGCTGGAGCACCAGTTCATCACGGGCGTTTTCCTGACCTGTGCCGCCACTGGTCTGCAAAATGCCCTGGTAGCGGCCTTCAGTGGCTCGTTGATCCGGACCACCCACTTGTCCGGACTGTTTACCGACCTCGGCATCCTGATTGGTCAGGCTCTGCGGGGACTGCCCACCGACGTCCGCCGGTGGAAACTCTGCTTTTCCGTCATTACCGGATTCCTCGGCGGTGCGGTGGCTGGAGCCGCCTGCTTTCATGCATGGTCCTACCAGACGCTCCTCATCCCTGCTGCGGTTACCGCGCTGTTGGGAACGATGGGCAGCTTGCTCCGGGTGGGGCACCGGACGCCTGATTGAACCATTTGCCCGAAGTTGGACCTGACTGATCAGGGACGGGTGAAGCGAACCCGGATAAATCCAGTCCGGTCTGTTGCGGCACTTGGGCTGCGGACCCGGACGGTTTGGACCGGCCCATCGATAATGATTTCCAAATTCAACGGAGTCCACGCCTCCAGGTCGAGGGAGGATTCGGCGTGATAAATCACATCCGGCAGGCCTTTGGGGCGGTCGAAGCTCATCCACAACCCGGTTCCATCCAGATGGGAAATCAGGGAAGGGGTAGGTGAGAGGGGATTTGTCCCGAGGGCGTATTCGGACAGGTTGGTCAGACCATCCTCATCCGGGTCGGCGAGATCCGCCGCCACTCCACTGGTAATCTGCGCGGCCGTAAACTGCTGGGCTTCCCATTGGGTCAGTGGGAGGCCGGTAATGGTCAGGGTGGCGGTTGCGCTGCCGGTGTAGTTGGGATCGGTAATGGTAGCCTGAACGGTGTAGCTGCCGAATTCCGAGGGCTCGGTCGCGGAATCGTTGTAGCTGATTTCAACCGGGAGCCCGGCGGGGAGAGTGGTCGCGGTGACCCTTTTGGGAGTATTGTTAAAGATTTGGGCAAGGTTCGACAAGGTGATTGTGGCTGGGGCCTGATTGACGGTCACGGACGAGGTGCCGGAAACGGCGCCATGGCTGGCCCTGATGGTAAAGGGACCGCCTGGCTCCTGCGCGGTGAAGGTGCCCGACGCATCGATCATTCCTCCCCCCGTGGTGCTCCAGTTCAGGTCAGGCAAGGGGAGTTGCGGGTCGCCAAACTGATCCTGCACCGCGGCGGTGAACAACTGGGTCGCGCCGTAGACCAAACTACCCGAGGAGGGCGAGACGGTGATCTGCGAAGGGGTTTGAGTGACACTGACCTCCACGCTGCCCGTGGCGGTGGAGCCGGCGGCATCGCGAATGATGACGAGAAGGGAATAATCGCCG
>JAYUWQ010000748.1:0-3312 GCA_043753485.1 bacterium | reverse complement strand
TGGGGATTGAGCGCCCCGAGGCATGGTCAATCGCTCCAGCACGGTACAGATCAATGGCCTCCAATAGGGGGCGTGGGCCTTGTGGAATGGAATCCAGTGATCATCCAGTGCCAAATCTTTCTGACGGCTGTTCCGACCCGTCCGGGAGCTGAGTGTGGAGAAGTTGCGGCGGCCGGAACACGACGTGAACGTTTCCTTTGAACCGGCGGCGGGCTCCATGAGCACCATCCGGCAGGGGTGCCTTGAGAAGTCCACAAACCTGCAAACATTGACGACGATTCAGACCTTGATGCTCTCCGGGGATTCACCAGTCCTGGTGCCGTACCCTGCGGGAGGGGAGCACTCCGGTTTGCTATTGCCGGGCGGTTCAGGTGGGGCCCCTCAGTCAGCTCCGGTTATTCCCGCTGGACGGTCCCTTCCACTGGTTTGGGGAGTTTGCTGCCAGGCGGCAGCGGACTGCCAAAGCTGGGGAAGCCTGACTCATCAAATTGAAACGGCTGCAGATAAATGGAGCGGGGCCAGCCGGGCTCGCGGTGGCGCTTGGCATGGTAGATATGCCACCACGAGGCGGGCCGCCCGGTGGAAACAAAACACGAATGGCCCACGCCAAACGTGGACTCCGAGCTTTGAAAAACCGGTTTGGGGTGTTTGCGCCACGCTTCCGGATTCAGAGGATCGCTGCCGGTCAATTCCAGCAGTCCCAGCTTGTAGGTGGGCAGCCAGGCGGCACCACAGGAATACAACAAAAAAGTCCGGCCCATGTGCTGGAGCACCTGGGGGCCCTCATTCAGTCCCCGGCTTCCGGCGACTTCCTCAGTGCGTTCCCACAGAAAATCATCATGACGGCAAAGCCTGACACGCGGGCCGGTGAGTTCGGTGGGCGAGGCCATCCGGGCGATGTAGAGAAACTGGCGGTCGCTCTCCGGCGTGTCCCACCCCGACCACACGGCATAACGGATACCCGCGTGGTCGAGAACGGTCATATCGATGGCCCAGATCGGCGGGTGGTTCCGGTCCGTCCCTCCGCCCGTGGCGAGGGGGCCGTGCAGGGTCCACGATCCCAGCGGGTCGGAGGAGTCCGCGCGGAGCACAAAGGCGCGGTGCGTTTCGTTCCGCCCATCGGAAGCGGCAAAATAGATGAACCAGCGGGCGTCAAGGAAGTGCAACTCCGGGGCCCAGACCTGACCACTGGCGGGTCCGGTAGCGGGAGCCCGCCAGATCTCGTGTTCCGTCCCGGCTTCCGTCAAAGCCGCTGCGGTCCGGATGACGATCTTTTCCGCGTTTTCCGCCGCGCACCAAAGCCAGCGTTTGCCTGACTCATCACGGACCACCCAGGGATCCGCTCCCTCCCTCAAAGGGTTGGTGAATTGCCCTGGCTCCGCTGTGGAAGCCAACGTGCGGCCGCCAAGCAGAATGAGGCCGACGGACAGGACCATTAAAGCGTATGACATAAGCTGGAACCTATCGGTCTTGTGGCCCCTTGGCTACCGCGGGATCGTGGCAGGAATCACCGGTGGACCGGTGAAGGATCCCGGTCGGCGGTGGAAACGTCCCGGCACCCTGCATGGAGCCAAAACCCCCAGCCGGCCCGCCCCTGTCCGGGTGTCATGCTTTGAGTGATTTTAACTGCCGTGCTTCGTAATGTGCCAAGTTATCGAGACACGGGCTGGAAGGGGTTCCGGAAGGGCGGTTTGTTATTGCGCTTGCGTTCTGTGCGGCAGGCCATAGCCCTTGCGGGCACTCTCCGGCTCATCTGCCAGAATCGGTCCCTTATTTTTCATTGGGGGACGCTTTCCCAGCCGAATCCCGGTTTCCCTTCCCTTATTACTTCATGAACCCGCGTCTTAATTTTTCCGGCGCAGGCCTGATCCTCCCGCTGCGTTCCTTACTGTTTTTCCTGCTGCTGGCAGGTGCAGGGATGTTCACCGCGCTTCCGGCACGGGCTGCAGACACATTCATTGCCACCGGGGGCATGAACACGGCGCGCCGCGGACACACCGCCACGCGCCTGCCGGATGCCAGGGTAATGGTCGCGGGGGGCCTTAACGAAACCGGCACCCTGGATGGGGCGGAGTTGTATGACGCCGCCAGCGGCGCCTGGACCGCCACTACGGCCATGGGCACGGCCCGCAGCGGGGCCACCGCGGTGTTGCTGCAAAACGGGAAAGTGCTCATCAATGGCGGACGCGATGGCATGGGGAACGCGCTGGCTTCGACGGAACTCTATGATCCAGCCACCGGCACCTGGACGTTCACGGGAGCCATGACCACGGCCCGCAGGCATCACACCGCCACCCTTTTGCAAAACGGCAAAGTCCTCGTGGTGGGCGGCGCCATCACTGATGCCGCCACCGTTTCCCTGGACACCTCGGAGCTTTACGATCCCGCCACCGGCACTTGGACTGAGACCGGCCTGCTCAACTACGCGCGGAGCTTTCATACAGCCTCCCTCGCGGGCGGCCAGGTCTTCGCGATCGGAGGCACCTCCGGCAGCAGCTTTGTCACGGTGATAGAGCTGTATAACCCTGACTGGGGAACGTGGAACATCATGGGGACCGGTCCCGGCACGTCCGACCGGGCGCGCAAATTCCACACCGCCACGTTACTGCCGAATTCCAACGTGCTGGTAGCGGGCGGCACCCGGGACGTGCCGCTGGCAACGGCCCGGCTGCTGATTGGTTATGGATTGGAAACCACGGGGTCCCTGACCGGGGGGCGCACGGAACACACCGCGGCGGTTTTGTCAGGCAACCGGGTGCTGGCCGCGGGTGGCCTGAATGCAGCGGGTGTTCCCACGGCGGGTGCGGAGATTTATCAGGAGTCCACAAAAACCTGGTCGGCCGCAGCCAGTATGGTCACCGCCCGGGCCGGCCACACCGCCACCGTGCTGGCCGGAGGAGCCGTTCTCCTGACGGGAGGGTATAATCCGGCCGGATCTCTAGCCTCCTGCGAACTCTACTCGGCGCAACCCACCCAGTGGACGGAGACCGGTCCCATGACAGGCGGGCGGAGTCATCACACCTCAACCCTCCTGCCGGACGGTAAAGTGCTGGTCACCGGCGGGTTCGGTTGGGGTCAATCCATCGTGGGGAGCGCCGAGGTTTATAATCCGGCGGGCGATGCCTGGAGTCCGGCGGGTCCGTTCAGTCCCCGCGCAGGCCATTCCGCCACGTTGCTGGCGGACGGCAGGGTGGTGGTGACCGGAGGCTATACGGATACCCAGGCTACCAACTATACGGCAGCCACCACGCTATATGACTCCGCCACCGGCACATGGAGTCAGGCGAACCCGCTCCAGACGGCGCGGGCCTT
>JAYUWQ010000747.1:0-3312 GCA_043753485.1 bacterium | reverse complement strand
ACTCGAGCTGCGGCATCCGGATCCGGGGCGGTTACAGCCGCTCCGGAGACAACCCCAAACACTCCTTCCGCGTCTTCTTCCGCAGCGACTACGGCCCCTCCAAGCTGGAGTACCCGATCTATGGCACCGCTGGCGCCAGCGAGTTCGACACCTTCGATATCCAATGCTCGCAGAACTATTCATGGTCTTTTGGCGGTGATGCCTCCCACAACGCCCTGCGGGAAATCTGGAGCCGTGACACCCAGTTGGCGGTGGGACAACTCGCCTCCCACGGACGGTTTGTGCACCTATATCTTAATGGCGTCTATTGGGGCCTGTTTCAAATCGAAGAACGCAAGGAAGCGGCTTTCGGGGCCACTTATCTCGGAGGCAGCAAGGACGACTATGACGTCATCAAACATACCGGCAGCTCGGGCGGCTACACCACGGAGGCGACGGATGGGGATTTTGTTACTACCCCGGCGGGCACGGACAGTGCCTGGAAAAAACTCTGGACCGCCTCCCGGGCCGCTTATTTCATCAACAAGGACAAGAACCCGGCCAGTCCCGCCACCTCGCTGGTCTCCACCCCGGAGCAGAAATTGGCTGCCTACTACAAGCTGGCCGGCCTGCAGGCGGACGGCAAAACCCCGACCGGTGCCCCGGCCCTCCTCGATATCGGCAATTTGATCGACTACATCATCATCCTGTTCTTCACCAAAAACACGGACTCCGGTATCTCCGCCTTCCTCAGCAACGCCCAGCCCAACAACTTCTACGCGCTGCGCAACCGGACCGGGAACCTCGGATTCATGTCCTTGCTTCACGATGCCGAGCATTCGCTGAACGCCGGTTCCGCCGCGGACCGCTGGGGGCCATGGCAGACCGACACCAGCTCCTTCTGGAACGGCATCAACTACAGCAATCCGCAGTATTTCCACCAGGACCTCACCGCCAGCCCCGAATACAGGTTGCGCTTTGCCGACCACCTCTACCGGCATTTTTTCAACAACGGACCGATGACCGCCGCCAACAACCAAGCCAGACTCGACGTCCGCGCCAGTCAGGTCGAACCAGCCATCATCGCTGAATCCGCCCGCTGGGGGGACGCCAAAACCTCTCCGGCACGCAACGCCTCCAACTGGCGCACTGCCCGGACCGACACCCGCAATTGGTTCACCAACCGCAGCACCCAATTCATCTCCGAAGCCCGCACGCGGGGCTTCTATCCAACAATTGAACCACCCGCTTTCAACCAGCGCGGCGGTTCAGTGCCTCCCGGATTCAATGTGATTCTAACAAATCCCAACGCTGCGGGCGGCACGGTTTATTACACCACGGACGGCTCGGATCCACGGATGGCCGGGGGTGGATTTACCCCATCAGTCCTCATCCCCGAATTCTCCAACGGCTCCTACTTCGTACCTTCGGAGACCAACGGCGGCAGCACCATGGCCATCGCCTCATGGACCGGTCCTGCTGCACCGTCCAACGAGGCCAATTGGCTCAGCGGACAGATGGGGTTCGGATTCAATCCCATCAACCGGCCGGCCACCACCAACTTCACCCCCTTCATCAAAACCAACGTCCTCCAGGCCATGCAACCCGCCGGAGGCACTCCCAACGGCACCCTCTACGTCCGGCTGCCCTTCACCCTGGCCCAGAGCCAGATCGATTCGTTTGAATCGTTCCGCCTGCGCGTCCGTTATGACGATGCCTTCATCGCTTACCTGAATGGCCAGGAAATCGGCCGGAAAACCGTCAATGCTGGTTTCGTGCCCCTGTGGAACTCCTCCAGCCTCGTCAGCCACGCTGACACCGCGGGAGTGATCGAGGAGGAAATCCTGGTGCCCAACTTCAAAAGCCGTCTCGTGGCGGGGTCCAACCTCCTCGCTTTCCATGTGATGAACCAGTCGGCCACGGAGACCGACCTTCTCTTCAGTCCCCAGGTCCTGGCAGACTCCTTCACGGGCACCTCCGGAACCGTCTACACCGGCCCCATCACCCTGACAGCGGGGACCGTGATCAAGTCGCGCGTCCTCACCGGCATGACCTGGTCGGCGCTTCAGGAGGCCACCTTCTATACCGACACCGTTCCCGCCAGCGCCGCCAATCTGGTGGTCTCGGAGTTTTCCTACAACCCATCCGGCCCGCAGACCGCCGGTGAATCAACCTACGCCTCCAGTGACTTTGAATTCATTGAACTGCAAAATATCAGCCAGGCCCGGGTGGATCTCTTCAATGTGGCCCTCAGCGGAGCCGTGAGCCGGGTGCTCGGCACCTCCGTCCAGCAATGGGTGCTGGAGCCGGGCGGCCGCCTCATCGTCGCTGCCAACCCCGCCGCTTTCACGCAGCGCTACGGACTTCTGCAGCCTGTGATGGGACCCTTCGACGGCAGCATGGATAATTCCGGGGAAACCATCCGGATCACTGCCGCCAACGGTTTGGTCATCAAAGAGTTCTCCTACGCCTCCATCGACCCGTGGCCCAAAGCCGCGGATGGCGATGGCTTCTCCCTCGTGCTGCTGAATCCCACGGCCAATCCCCCGCACGGCGATCCCGCCAGTTGGCGTTCCAGCGCGGCCCAACATGGCAACCCTGCCGCGTCCAAGGGCACCACCTACACCGCATGGAAAGCTCTTGAAGGGGATCCGGGAGACGAAGCGGACCCGGATCGCGACGGCCTCAACACCTTTGTCGAATACGCCCTCGGGGGAAGACCTGCCCTGTCCGATCCGCAGGCCCTGCCCATGGCCGGAATCGCTTCCTTCACCGTGGGTGGGACCACCGCCGACTACCTGACCCTCACCTTCCGCCGCCGGCTCATGGCAGACGACATCGTCTACGGCGTGGAATCCTCATCGGATCTGTCCAGCGGGAATTGGACCGCGGGCGCAGTCACTCCAGCCAGTGAAACCAATCACGGGGATGGCACGGCCACCATGGTGCTGCGCTCCCTCCAGCCTTTCACCAGCGCCCAGCGCCTTTATCTCCGCCTGCGGCTCACCATAAGATGACCCTTCCGGCTCCAGCGGGCCGATCATGGCAAGCCAACGTTCAGCCTCAGACACCCTGACCTTCCTGGAAAGAGACTGACCTCAGCGGGATGTATTTCAGGCCCGGGGTGGGACCAGGATAGCAGGTTTCGGTGTTGTTAAGTTTTTTGCACAGGGCGGTGACGGCACCGTCAGGCCCGGGATTGGCCTGGCCGTGCCGTTCAAGGCCAAGGTGACCGTGGTGCGGTCGGGGCGCAGTTGATGCTGGTATGCATGAGGCCGCGCACGAAGCAGAGTGCGTCGTCAGCCGCCGGATTCACCCGCCGCTTGCACCTCC
>JAYUWQ010000746.1:0-8572 GCA_043753485.1 bacterium | reverse complement strand
GGAGGGTTGCTGGTAGCCGGATCGGATCGTTCCAGCGAACGGCTGGTATCCTTTTCGGAGGGAGTTATCCCCAGCTCTGCTGGTATCCTTTTCGGAGTGATGGCCCCAGTTTCGTAATTGATTTCAAGATGAAAACCATCGCTCCAGCAGACGGCATAGGTGGCGCTCCGGCGTTCGCTGAGGCGGGCGCTGAAATATCCGGGATCAAGGCGCACGATGTATTTTTTGGCCACCGCTTCGCGGATGGCTGCGGCGAGGGTGCGGCGGCTGGATAGACCGGACACTTTCAGAATCTGGCTATAGGCCAGGGTGGCCTGCTGACGACGGTGTCCGTGTTTGGCCACGAATCCGATGCTGTAGCGGATGACTGCACCCACGACCTTGGTGACCGCAATTGTTTCGCTCGGGATCAGGGCGTCGAAGAACTGATTCGGAATATCGGTGCGGTGACCTTCACCTTCGTAGAACCCACGGAACTCGTCGAGGTTCCTCGCGTATCGGGGTGTGGCATCCCACTTCAAGGCATAGACCGCGGTTTCGCCGGCATCCCCTGCTGACCGGGCCCGGCCGGCGTGGACGCATTGGATGAAGTGCATTCCGACCGCTTCATCGAGTGCGGAACGGATCATGTCATGCCCGACCCCGGCACGGCGTTCCAGCTCGCTGTTGGAAACGGCGATTTGCTCGTGTTGCGGATTGCCCAGTGCGTCACACCAGCCCAGCGTTTTACGCAGGAGATAAGCGACGATCCGGACGCAGCCACGGGAAGCGTTGGGCAGCACGACATCGAAAAACTGATTGGGTGTGTAGGTCGTGTTGGAGGTGGGCGGCGCAAAACCCGGAAAGCTGGTCTTCCCTTCGGAAGGCTGCCATGGCGGCAAGGCTATGATTTTGTGACGGGTGTCATGGGCCATTTTGTGTTGTTAAAAACGGATCAAAGGAGGCGTCTCAAGGGGCTGCGGGATGATGGGTAGGGATACGGCGGACTCGTGCTGGGTTGCGGACGGCTGGGTCATCCGGGCGTAATAACGGATGATGCTGTTCACGATGAAGCTGCGGTTTCGCTGTTGGGTAGCGGCGAGGTGGTCGATGAAAGCGAGAACGTCGCTCTCAAACATGACCCCGGCCGACACGCGTTTGATTTCTTTCATGCTGTAATTCTAGCATGAAGCTGGCGAGCACCGCCAAGCTGGAGGTGTGGATAACTCAGGACGGGCTAAAACCGGCAAGCCTTCTCGGCTTCCGATAGAATAGCAGATGGCGTCACTCCCAGAGCTCTGGCCAGTCGGGCGAGAGTATCCACCGTAGGGATGCGTCGGCTCTGTTCCACAAAGCTGATCATTTGCCGGGTGAGTCCGGAGAGTTCAGCCAACCTGGTTTGGGAAAATCCGCAGGTTTCCCGGCGTTCCAAAAGAACACGGGCGATCTCAACGCATAAGTCACGGCTTTTGTCGGCAGCTTTCAATCTCTCTCTCCCAACCACGAGAACCGCTTGCATGGAACGTAACTATAGTTACCATCAGGAATGAACACTCAACCATCACCCTCGCTCGAGTTCGCCCGCCGCATCGGCCCGGATCCACACGCCAACGGTCAGAAAACGGCTGCCTGTAACAATTGTCCCGACCTGTGGGAATTGGAAAACGGGGACATCGCCATTATCGGTATTCGGATCACAGGCTTCGCGATGGCTAAGTTGCCAGCGACCGCCGGATGCGGCCCTGACGAGGAAATCGTCCTCGTGCCGCGCGGACTGTTGCTCGCCGCGCAGGGAGATATCGCAAAGCTGACCTGAGGGATTTCCCTGAGTCCCAAGGATTTGCTATACTTGAGGCATGAATGAAATCATGCACAACATGGGTGAAATCCTCACCGTCTGGCTTGAGCCTGTAGGGATCATTGCCGGTCTCCTCTTTTCCGGAGTCGCCCTCCGAAACGACACCCGCGCCCGCCGGATCGAAAACCACATCAAAATCTCCGACGGCTACCGCGAAATCTGGTCAACCCAAGTGGCAGACCCCAAGCTGGATCGCATCCTTTTGAGTGGCCTTGATTTGGCAGCGAACCCTATTTCGGCTGCCGAAGCACGGCTTGTGCGATTCATTTTTCAAAACATCCTCCTCGCCTTTGAGGCCCGGCAAGCGGGACAATTGGGTGACATTGGAAACCTTGAAAAAGACGTGGCCGAATTTATCTCCAGGCCTATTCCCAAAGCCGTCTGGAAAGAAATCGCCAGATTTCAGCCGGAAACATTCCTGAAATTTGTGGAAGGTTTGATGTAGCCCGCCGATGGTGAAATCCATCCCAGCGAATCATCAGTTCATCGCCAGAACTTAGGTCGCCCTAAGTTTTTTTGATTGCTGGGAAAGGCCACAGGTTCCCGGAGCGAACGTCCGTGAGGCGGACTGAGCCATTTCTCCAAGCGCACGACGCAGGGTGAATTCCGATCAAATGGAAGCGCCGTGGGGGGCGAAGGGGGAGGGCACGGTGCGCAACGGATCGGGAATTGGCCCAGCGTGGTGCAAGACGGTGCGGAGCCAAGTCCAGAGGCAGTCTCCGATGGGCAGGCCGAGAGACGACGTGGGGAGGGCGGTGTCTGCCTCTGGAAACCGTAGAGCAAAAACAATCCTCGCCCGGTATGCGGTCGGATTAAGAGCCGGATTCGGGGCGACACTTCAAAGGCGGGGGTGGGCCCGGAATCGATCCAAGCCATTTGGAAGGAAGGCGAGGGGAAGACATGGCGGTCGGACGCGCCAATGGCTTGGATGGTTTCCGGAGGGGATGCGGGTGGCTCATAAAACTTAGGATGACCTAAGTTGGGACTTCTGATTTATTACCAGTGTTCGTCGGGGCAATCCATTTCGGTTTGAATAGCCCGCTGGATCAACGACAGACTTCTTCATATGGATCGGCAAAAACAGGGCCAGGCCCCGTATGGTTTCCGTTGGCAGGGCGGGCAGCTCCTCAATGAGGAAGTCGAAGCGCTGACCCGGCGCATGGCGTTTGAGCTTTTCCTGAAACTGAAATCGATGGGGGCGGTGTCGCGGGAACTGAACGCAGCCAGCCGACTGACCCGCCGGGGAGGCGGTTGGAGTGATGTTCAGGTGGGCCGGATCCTGACCTGCCCCTCGGCGATTGGCCGGTATGAGCTTGGGCGCAGTGAGCAAGGGACGTCGGGGAAACGAGTGGCGACTTCTTCGGCAGAACGGTCGGGCATCGAGTGCGGCATGATCGTCACCCGGGAGGTCTGGGAAAAAACCCAGGCGATCCTTCTGGAAAAATCGAAAGCCACGGAAAAGCAGGACAGCATCCACCTGTTCACGGGAATGGTGTGGTGCCACTGCGGGCCGAAAATGAAAGTGGTCTCGGAAGGGGCAAAACTGGATTGCCCGGCATGCCATGCCAAAATCCCGGCAGGCGATCTCGAAGCGATTTTCGTGGAGGATTTTTTCGACGTGACCTCCAGCTGTCCGTCGCTCGCCGCCGCGATGAGTGCGCCGTCGGAACGCCGGGAGTTGCAGGCGGAATTGGTTGATGTCTCCATTTCCCTCGGGGAGGTCAAAGCGCGGCGGGAGGGAGCCGAGGGCATGTTGAGCAGTTCCAGCATCAGCCAGCGGCGCTTTGAGGAACTACACCCGCCTCTGGAAAGGGAGGTGCGGCAGTTGGAATCCCGCCTCAAAGCCGTGCAGGAAAAACTGGCTGGCAACAGTCCGCCCGGTTTCAATTTGTCGGAGTGGCAAAAGCGATGGGCTGGCTGGCCGGTGAAACGCAAGCGCCAGCTGCTCTCCGCCTTCGTCGGGCGGGTGACCGTTCACGGGGGCGAGATCGAGATCGCCTACCTCTTATCGGATTCCTCCTCTAAAGACGCCACCCAACCCCAACAAATCAGCCCTCCGACAAACCACCAACAAACCAGCTCCACCGGTGGCGGGCCCCAATACATCAGACTGCCCAAACCGGGGGAGAAATGCGCCATCACGGGCCTGAGCCGGGCGAAGCTGAACGAGCTGATTCTCCCGAACGAGCGCAATCATTTCAGCCCTCCGGTGGCCAGCAGGAGCCTCCGGCAAGAGGGGGCCCAGAGGGGTGTCCGGCTTGTTTTGTTGGAGAGCCTGCTGGTCTACTTGTCAGGAAAATCCTGAAATAGTGTTGCCAAAAACTGTTGCCACCTAGCTTTCCAGAGCCTTTTTTTGCTCTGGAACCCTTATGAAATAAGGGTGGTGGCCCGAGACGGATTTGAACCGCCGACACGAGGATCTTCAATCCACTGCTCTACCAACTGAGCTATCGGGCCTAAACCTGCCCTGCTGAATCGGATACCGGTCAGCGGGCGGGCGTATCGTATAAGCGGCCCCTCTCCAGTCGGCAAGGGGTTTTTTAAAGGTTAAATCCGTCTCCTTTCTTCACCACTCCGGGTCCCGCCCTATGCCGTCCACCTGCCTGTTGCGCGCGCCCCGCGAGGCGGAAAGGTTGGCGGTTCCATGGCTTCCCCGTCCCAGCTCCCCATTTATGAGATCGAACCCGCCCTGCTGGCCGCATGGCGCGGGCAGACCGGACACCGGCGGTTTGTCATTGAGGCTCCAACGGGTTCCGGGAAATCCACCCAACTGCCGCAGATGCTGGCGCGGCATGGCTTGCTGGGCGGCGGCGAAGTGGTGGTCCTGCAGCCCCGGCGGATTGCCGCCCGCATGCTGGCGCGGCGCGTGGCCGAGGAAATGGGCAGCCGGCTGGGGGAGGAAGTTGGTTATCAGGTACGCTTTGAAAACGTGGTCAGCGCCCGGACCCGCGTCCGCTTTGTCACGGAGGGCATCCTCCTCCGACAACTGATGGACGACCCCACCCTGCGTGGCATCAGTGCGGTGATTTTCGATGAGTTTCACGAACGTCACCTTTACGGGGATATCACCCTCGCGCGTTGTCTGAGCGTCCAGGAAACCACCCGGCCCGACCTCGCCTTGCTGGTGATGTCGGCCACCCTGCAGACCCAAGCCCTGAAAGCCTGGCTGGAACCGGCGACTCATCTGGTGTCGTCAGGGCGAACCTTTCCGGTGACGATGCGTTACGCGCCGCAGCGGGCGGCGGTGCGCGGGGAAATCTGGGACCACGCGGCCCGGGTGTGCGGTGAGGCTCTGGCCAGCCAGCCGGAAGGCCATGCTCTGATTTTCATGCCGGGGGCTTTTGAAATCCGCAAGACCATGGAAGCGCTCGGCCGCGAAAAATGGGCGCGTGGTTTTGATATCATGCCGCTCCACGGCGAACTGACGCCGGCCCAGCAGGATGCGGCGGTGAGCGATAACGGACGGCGGCGCCTCATCGTGGCCACCAATGTGGCGGAAACTTCCCTGACCATTGATGGGGTGCGCACCGTGGTGGACAGCGGCCTCGCCCGCCTCGCGGCATGGGATTCCAACCGGGGCATCAATACCCTGACCATTCAGAATATCGCACGGTCCAGCGCCGACCAGCGCGCCGGCCGGGCGGGCCGCACCGCCGCCGGGGAATGCTGGCGTCTTTGGAGCGAAAACGATCATGGCCGCCGCCCCGCCGCCGAGGTCCCCGAAGTGCTGCGGCTGGATCTCGCGGAAGTGGTCCTCACCCTGAAGGCAGCGGGCGTGGACGATCTGAGCGCCTTCCACTGGTTTGAGGCCCCGGAGGACCGTTCGCTCGCCCGGGCCATCACCCTGCTGGAGCAACTCGGGGCACTGCGCCCCGATGGAACCCTGACCGGGGAAGGCCACCGGCTGACGCGTTACCCGCTCCACCCGCGCCAAGCCCGGGTCATGGAAGCCGCTGCGGAACAGGGCTGCATCCCGGCGATGGCGCTGGTGGTGGCCCTGCAGCAGGGCCGGCCGCTTTTTGTGAGGGGCACGGGCGATCCCTCTCGGAAATTCGGAACCCCGGATGATCCCAGTGATTTCCTGCCGCTCCTGCGGGGCTGGCAGGCCGCCGCCGAACGGAATTTCCATCCGGATGCCTGCGGCCAGATGGGCCTGAATGGCCGGGCCGCCGCGGAAGCCGGCAAGCTCGCCCAGCAATTGACCGGTCTGGCCGGAGCGCGGCGGGATTCGCCTCTGGAATTGCCGGAACATGAAGCCCTCGCCAAGGCCATCCTGACAGGATATTCCGACCAGGTTGCGAAACGGACCAGCAGCGGGGGCAGCGCCTGCGATGTGGTCGGCGGGCGGCGCGGCAGCACCTCCAAGGAAAGCATCGTGCGCGGGACGGAACTGCTGGTGGCCGCCGAAATCGCCGAAGTGCAGGGCAAGGACCTGACGGTGAATTTGAACCTCCTGACTGAAATCACGGAGGACTGGCTGGGCGACCTTTTCCCTGACGACTTCCACTTGGAACGCGCCCCCTTCTTCGACCTGCAGCAGCGCCGCGTCAGCCAGCGCGAGCGCGTCCGCTTCCGCGATCTCATCCTGCGCGACCGCCAGAGCGGCGAGGCGGAGCCACACGCCGCCGCCGCGATCCTTGCCGATGAAGTCCTGCGCGGCAACCTCACCCTGAACGAATGGAATGAGGCCACCCGCCAATGGCTGGCACGTCTCGATTTTTTGCGGAAAGCGATGCCGGATCTGGAGATGCCTGAATTCACCGCGGGGGATCACCGGCTGGTCCTCGAAAGCCTTTTCGACGGGTGCCGCACCTACAAGGAAATCAAAGACCTTCCTCCCCTGCCCTCCCTGCGCGATTGGCTGGGCCATGCCAAAGCCAATGCCCTCGACCGCCATGCGCCGGAACGCATCGCCACCGATGGGGGGAAAATGGCCAAAATCGACTACACCCGCCCGGAGGAACCCAGCGTGGCGGTCTTCATCCAGCAACTTTACTCGCAGCGCGACACGCCGAGGATTGCCGGCGGCCGCGTCCCGCTGGTCCTCAGCATTTTGGCCCCTAACCACCGGCCGGTCCAGGTCACCCGGGACCTCGCGGGATTCTGGAAAAACCACTACCCGGCCATCAAAAAGGAAATGGAGCGCCGCTATCCCCGCCACGACTGGCGGGCCATGTGAAGGCCGGATTGCCCCGCCGTTCCCCGTTCCGCGGGCCGGAGCAGAGCAGTGGTTCCCCGGCCTTGCCACCGGCGGTGGGCTGTGTTACGGCGGACCGGTATGAAATTATCCTCCTTTTTGTCGCGCCTCGGGGTTGCCGTGGCCCTGGCCGCCGGTTGCGTCACTCTCACCAGCTGTGGGACCACGGCCAAGACCACGGCGCGGAATGGTACGTCTGATAAATTCGATCCCCCCGCGCTGCGTCCGAACAACCCCGCCGCCGTGCAGGTAAAAGTCTCCACCGGCGCCCAACGCGTCTACGTGGTCGAGAACGGCCGGATCCTGCTTGCGACGCCCTGCTCCGTGGGCACGGGCGGCACCACCGGCCAGGGCAACTACCGGATCACCTACAAAAACGCCACCAAGCGCCGGATCAGCCAGCCGGACGCCGGTTATCCCATGCCTTACTGGATGGAGTGGAAACCCGCCTACGGCATGCACTGGGGGTTCGTGAAACCTTATCCCTGCACCCACGGCTGTATCCGCCTGCCCATGAAGTCCGCCGCCAAGATCTTCGCCCTGACCCGCACCGGCACTCCTCTTTCCATCCAGCATTCCCACCCCGAGGATGCCACGGTCGGCAAAACGCTTCCCGTCCTCGACGATGGCCCGCTGCCCAATCCTCCGAAGTCCTATTTGCTGAGCGCCAAGTTCTTCCAGGACTCCCAGTATCATGGAAAAATGTTTCTGGACTGAAGAGGAACGGGAAACGTTATTCCAAGGAGAAGCCGACGCCATCGGGCTGCACCCTCCATGCCGCCCCGTCTCCTGAAGCCCCCGCCTCAACCTCCGGTCACCGTCCACTCCCCCATGTCCGCTGTCCCCATCCCCGCCAAGCCCCGCAAGGTCAACGTGCGTACCCCGGAGGTGATGGCGCGGGTGCAGGCGGAAGTGGAGAGCCATTACCGGTCCACCATCGTCGAACGGCTCCGTCAAGCCGGCGGAGTGCTCACCGTGGGCAACACCACTATCCGGCTGGCCCGGCAGTTCGGCTTTTGTTATGGGGTGGAGCGGGCCATCGATCTCGCTTATGCCTCCCGCAAGGTTTTTGGAGACCGCCGGCTCTATCTGCTTGGGGAAATCATTCACAATCCCGAGGTAAACCGGCAGTTGAGCGACATGAATATCCTCATGCTGCACAACCCGCCGACCGAAGCGGAATTCGCCGGCCTCCAGCCGGATGATATTGTGATCATCCCCGCCTTCGGGGCCACCACCGAAGTCATGCAACGCCTCACCGCCCGGGGCTGCGGCACGGTGGATACCACCTGTGGCGATGTCATGAGTGTCTGGCGCCGCGTCCGCGAATATGCCCGGCGCGGCCTCACCTCGATCATCCACGGGAAGTCAGCCCATGAGGAAACCCGCGCCACCGCCTCCCGGGCGCTGGGCGATGATGGCATGGGGAACTATCTGATCATCCTCACCCTCGCTGATGCCGACCTGGTCTGCGATTACATCCGCCATGGCGGAAACAAATACGAATTCCTCCAACACTTCGCCGGGGCCTACAGCGT
>JAYUWQ010000745.1:0-8575 GCA_043753485.1 bacterium | reverse complement strand
GGGCTCAACCTTCAGTCCGGCCACGAGCGCTGGCTGACGGAAAAATACTTCCAGTGCCCGGTGATCGTCTACAACTATCCGAAGGAGATCAAACCCTTTTACATGCGCCAGAACGACGATGGACTGACCGTGGCCGCGATGGATGTGTTGGTGCCCGGGATTGGCGAAATCATTGGCGGCAGCCAGCGGGAGGAGCGGCCGGACCGACTGAGTGCCGCGATGGCGCATCATGGTCTGAGCGAGGCCGACTACTGGTGGTATGCTGATCTCCGGAAATATGGGACAGTGCCGCACGCGGGCTATGGCATGGGTTTTGAGCGGTTGCTCATGTTCGTCACCGGAGTGGGGAATATCCGGGATGTGATCCCGTTTGCCCGTACGCCTGGGCATGCTGAGTTCTAGCCCGCGGATCGGCATCGGGGAGCGGATTCCGGTTGCCGGTCCCATGGCCTGACCGTATCGCGGGAGGATGGTCACGGTTCATCGTCAGGTTATTATTGTCGGCGCAGGGATCGCGGGATTGTGGGCCTTGCGGCGGCTGGTGGCGGCTGGTTATGACGCCATTTTGTTGGAAAAGGAAGCCATCGGGGCCGGGCAGACCCTGGGAGCTCAGGGAATCCTGCATGGCGGGGTCAAGTATGGATTGGATGGTTCGAACCGGGAGATCGCGGAGAAGCTGCGGAGTTTGCCGCCGATTTGGCTGGAGTGCCTGGCGGGGAAACGCGAGCCTTCGCTGGCTGCCGCCCGGACCCTGTCACCCTGTCAGCATTTGTGGGCGGCGGATTCGTGGTTGGCGAGAGTCGGGGCGACGGTGGGGGCCCGGGCCATGCAGGGGGAAGTGAAGAAATTGCCCCGGGAGGAGTGGCCGGCAGCTCTGCGGGAGGGCGGGCACAAGGGGGCGGTCTATGAACTGGAGGAAACCGTGATTGAGGTGAAATCGGTTCTGGCAGCGCTGGCCGGACCGGTCCACGACCGGATTTTGCAGGCAGTCATTGATGAATATGAGGTGGATGCCGCGGGGGCCCTGATGGCGCTGCAATGTGGTGGCGTCCGCCTGACGGCCGGGGTTTTTCTCTTCACGTCGGCAATAGGGAATGAAGCCGCGGCGCTGGCGGCGGGGTTGGGGAATGCGGTCACGCAGCGGCGGCCGTTGAAGCAGGTCATGGTGCGGGGGGCATTGCCGGAACTTTTTGGCCACTGTGTGACGGCGACGCCGAAACCGGTGGTGACCATCACCTCCCATCCCATGGGCGATGACAAGGTCTGGTATCTCGGGGGTGGGATCGCGGAAGATGCCACCGGCATGCCGGATGAGGAGGCGATGCGGCACGCCCGTAAAAAACTGTCAGGGATTTTCCCGGATTTCAGATGGGAGGGGCTGGAGTGGGCCTGTTGGAAGGTAGACCGGGCCGAGCCGAATGCCGCCAGCCGGTTGCCGGATGGGCCGGCATTGTTGGAGCGGGGCAACACGGCATTGGCCTGGCCGACCAAGCTGGTGTATGCGCCGGCCCTGGCTGACCAGGCGCTGGAATTCACGGCCCGGCATCTCACCCCTGGGGTCATGGCTACGGACCCTATCCCATTGCCCTTGGCTGGAATGGGGCATTATCCATGGGAAACGGCAGAGTGGCGGTCTCTCCCATCATGAATATCCTGACGAAACATTTCCTCGGAAGCACCGGGCTGCAGACGGCCGCGCTCGGGCTGGGCACCGTGAAGTGGGGACGCAACGAGGGATTGAAGCATGCGCCGTTTGCCTTGCCGGACGATGCCACCTGCCTGCGGTTGCTGGATACCGCGGAGGCTGCGGGAGTCAATCTGCTGGATGTGGCTCCCGCTTATGGGATCGCAGAAGAGCGGCTGGGCCGGCTGCTGGCAGGACGGCGGGACCAGTTTTTGTTATTCTCCAAGACCGGCGAAATCTTTGAGCGTGGGCAATCCTCGTGGGATTTCAGTGCGGCCCACACCCGCCGCAGTGTGGAGGAAAGTCTGCGCCGGCTGCAGACGGACCGGTTGGAGGCAGTGCTGCTGCATTGTCCCAGGGAGGATCTGAGCGTCATCCAGGACACGGCCGCGCTGGAAGTGCTGCACTCCATGAAGGCCGCCGGGCTGATCCGGGCGGTGGGCATATCCACCATGAGTCTCGCCGGTGGACTTGCCGCAGTGCCGCTGTGTGATCTGGTGATGGTGGCATGGAACACCGGCTTCCATGAGCAACAGCCGGTGGTCGAAGCTGCCGCCGCTGCGGGGAAGGGAATCCTGTTGAAGAAGGTGCTGGCCTCCGGCGATTTGTCGGCAGGTGGGGCTGTGCCGGCGGGAATGAAGGCCTTGGATTACCGGCTGCGGTCGGCACTGGCGCTGCCGGGGCATCCGGTGGTGATCGCCGGGACGATCACGCCGAAGCACCTGGAAGAAAATCTGGCCGCGGCCGCGGCAGGAGCCTGGCCGGAAGCGGACTGACTTCTCCAGGGTGAGTTCTGCCGCAAGGATGGAGCCAGTGGGGTTATTTGATCATTACCGGCAGGCTTTTGCGCGGGAAACAGGGAACCGGGTCTTGCAGGCCGGTTTCATGGAATCCAGACTCTGCTTCAGGGAAATCCGGTTTTCCAGATACCCATTCCCCAGTCCTTCACAACGTTATGTGCCGTCTGCTCCTCCTCACTTTTGGCGTGCTCTGTTTGACCGGCGCCTCCACGCTGGCCGGTCTTCAGGTTCCTGCCTTCACGGCCTATATCGACCCCGATCCGGAAGGCGCCAGGGTTTCCGAAAAGCGGGGGATCACCGGCTGGAAAGATAACGCGCAACAGGTGGTTTGGTTCGGTGAGCTCAAAGCCGCAGGCGAATTGACGGTGGCCTTGTCGGTGAAGCTTCCGCCGGGGAGCAAATCACGGCTGCAGCTCACAATCGGGGATCAGAAACATGAGGCTGATGTCACAGCGGGCCGGGCGGATTTTGGGTGCTACACCATAGCCAGTCCGGGGTACGTGCGCCTCGAACTCTCCAGTCTGAATGGAACGGGCGATGCGGGACAAATCGAAACCCTGCATCTGGACGGCGACGCGGCGCGGGAGGCCCATTTCAACCTGAAGGAACGGCGCAATGCGGCTTCCGTGCATCTTGCCTACCCGGTTTCGAAGGAAACCCGGGTGGCGTTGTTTTATAACGAAGTCACCGCCGTGGCCGATCCGGTCTACACCTACTACATGGCCTGCGGTTTCTCCCGCGGCTACTTCGGCATGCAGGTCAATTCCGCCACCGAGCGGCGCCTGATTTTTTCCATCTGGGATGCTGGCAATGGCGGCGATGCCAAAGACCGGAGCAAGGTGGCGGATGACGACCAGACCCAGCTCGTTGCGAAAGGGGAAGGGGTCCATGCCTCCGTTTTTGGCAATGAAGGCACCGGGGGGCACTCCCATCTGGTGTATCCGTGGAAGACCGGCGAAGCCCAGAAATTCATCGTGGCCGTCCAGCCGGAAGGCACCCATACGATCTATAGCGGTTATTGGTTCCACCCGGAGAAAAAAGAGTGGATGCTCATCGCCAGCTTCCGTGCCCCCAAGGATGGGAAATATCTCAGGGGACTATATTCGTTCAGTGAGAATTTCGGCGGCAGCAATGGTCACCTGCAGCGCAAAGCGCTTTTTGGCCCCCAGTGGATCGCGGATGAGGCTGGCCGCTGGAGCGAGTTGACCACCGCCACCTTCAGTCATGATGCCACCGGCAAGGCGGATCGGTTGGATCGCTTCATGGGGGTGGAGAGTGGAAAATTCTTTCTGTCGCAGGGTGGGTTTATTGAAGGACGCACCCCTTTTGGCGAAGCCTTCACCCGCCCCGCCACCGCCCAGCCTGCGCTGCCGGTTTTGCCGAAGCCCTGATTCGATCACTCCCGGGCGGTCCAAGGCACTTGAGTCCGGGCTTTGGCAGAAAACCGCAGGCGGTAGGCGCGGGGCAGCAGACCGGTCGCGGCCTTGAAGCGTTTGGTGAAATGGCTTTGGTCATGAAACCCACAGTCGAGCGCGATCCCACTGAGCGCCTGGCTGGAGTGTTCCAGGAGATGGCGGGCGGCCTGGATCCTGACTTCGAGCAGGTAGGCCGCCGGGGACCGACCGAAGACGCGGCGGAACTCGCGCTGGAACTGACTGGACGAGAGTCCGGCCTGCCGGGCCAGCTCCGTCACCCCCAGCGGTTCCCCGTAGTGGCGGCGGGCAAAATCGACCGCGGGCAGCAGCCGGCGGTATTCCTCCGGGGCGGTGCCGGCCCGCTCATAGGGGCGCATCACTCCGGCAATGCCGAGTAGTTTGCCTTGGGGGTCGAGAAGGGGGAGTTTGCTGCACACATACCAAAAAGGGGAGCCGGAGGCATCGGGCACCAGCCAGACCTGGTGGAGGATCGGCTGGCCGGAATCCATCACCTGCCGGTCTTCCGCCACATATTGCCGGGCCAGGGCCGGGGGATGGAAATCATGATCGGTTCTGCCCAGCATTCCTGCTTCCGATGAGCAACCGTGCATCCCCCATTCCGCGGCATTGGCGAGGACAAAGCGGTGGTGCCGGTCCTTGGCGAAGACGAAAACATCCGGGAGCAGGTCCAACAGGGGGAGGGTCTGTTGGAAGGCGCGGCGGATGGGTTCTGGATTAAACTGGGGCAGTATTGCCATGCGCCAAATATACCAATGTTTCGCACGGTGCTACAATAATGACGACTGGCTTTCGGCCTAGGATGGGAACATGAGATTCTTTCCAATCATGGGGGCCTTGTGGCTGGCGGGTGCGGCCATCTGTCCGGCGGCGAACCCCTTGCGTTTCAACCGGGACATCCGGCCGATTCTTTCCGAAAACTGCTTTCATTGCCATGGTCAGGACGCGGCGCGGCGGAAGGCGGATCTGCGGCTCGATACCTTCGAGGGGGCCACCGCGGTGCTGGAGGACGGTCCGGCCCTGGTGCCAGGGAAACCCGAAAACAGCGCCTTGCTCCAACGCATGGCCTCGCATGATCCTGACGAACAGATGCCGCCGCCGGAATCGAACCGGAAGGTCACGCCGGAGCAGATCGCCTTGGTCCGGCAATGGATCACGGAAGGGGCCGCTTACGAAAAACACTGGGCTTTTGTGCCGCCGGTGCGGGCCACCCTGCCGCCCGCCGCCGCGTGGGACCGGCAGCCGTGGGATGCCTGGATCCGGTCGCGGCTGGAGCGTGAAAGGCTGGCTCCATCGCCGGAGGCTCAACCCGAAGCCTGGCTGCGCCGGGCCTCGTTCGACCTGACCGGATTGGCGCCCGGGCCAACAGAAATCGCGGCCTTTGCCAGTGAGGTGTCAGCACGCGGGGAGTCGGCTTACCGCGATGCCGTGGAGCGTTTGTTGGCCTCCCCACGCTATGGCGAACGCATGACGGCCGAGTGGCTGGACGCGGCGCGTTATGCCGACACCCATGGCTTCAATAACGACTCCATGCGATCGATGTGGCGCTGGCGGGACTGGGTGATTGATGCCTTCAATCACAATCTCCCTTACAGCGAATTCATCACCCGGCAACTTGCCGGGGATCTGCTGCCGGAGCCTACGCTGGAAGACCGCATTGCCACCGGATTCGGCCGGAATCATGTGATCAATTCCGAGGGCGGGATTATCGATGAGGAGTACCGCGTGGAGTATGTGGCGGACCGGGTGCGCACCCTCGGCATGACCTGGCTGGGCCTGACCATGGAGTGCAGCCGTTGTCACGACCACAAATATGATCCGGTGACGGCCAAGGATTACTATCAACTGTATGCCTTCTTCAATCAGGTGCCGGAATGGGGGGAAGACGGGCGTCTGGCGAATGCCTCACCGTTGATTCCGGCCCCTACCGGAGTCCAGCAGGCGGAACTGGCACTGCTGGATCAACAAATTGCTTCGGCGGCTCAAGCTTTGCCGGAGGCACCCGCGGCGGGGCAGCCGTTGGGGGAAGTGTTGGCTTTTCTGAGCAAGGCAGTACCCGTCCAGCCGGACCCGGCAGGCGCGGGATTCCGGGTGGAACGCAATGATGGAAAACTGATCAACGGGGCCAAACCGGAGGACTCGTCAGGGCTGGATCAGCAGGTCATCAACCATCCTGCCCTCGGTCCCATATTTGCCTTTCCGGCAGCGGCCTGGACCGTGGCCCCGTCGCAATTTGAGGCGGGCAGTCACAAGGCGTGGACCTGGCAGACTTCGCTCCGCTGGCGGGGAGGGGAAGGGGTGCTGCTGTCCAATATGGCTTGGCAGATTCCAGTGTCTTCGGTGTCGCACGGAAATGGATTCGAAATCCGGATCAATGCTGCCGGAGCAGTGGAAGTCAGAATGGCCCAGAAGTGGCCGGCTTATGCGATCCAGTTGGAAACCACGACGCTGCTGCGGCCGGATCGCTGGCATCAGATTGCCGTGGTCAATCATGGCACGGGAACCGCCGCCGGACTGCGGGTTTATGTCGATGGGGTGGAAAGTGAGGTCGTGGTGCACCACGATGGTTTATCCGGCCCGGTCGGTCCCAGGGCGCTTTCGGTCGGCCGGAAGGAAGGCCCGGAGCCGGAGGCTTATGAAGGCGATCTCGCGGGCTTCCAGGTCTGGCCGGCGGTGTTGCCGGCGGACGACCTGGCGCGGATGGCTGACCGGCAGCTGGTCCGGTTGACCGGTGCCCCCGGGGGCCTGCCGGAGGCCTTGGTTCAGCTGGACCGGGTGCAGTCGGCCTTCCTGCGCTATCAGGACAGCACCCGTGAGGCAGTGCAGGCGCTGCGGGTCGCGCAGGCCAGGCGGTTGGAACTGAAACGGAACTTCCCGAGTGTGATGGTGATGGCCGAAATGGCCAAGCCCCGGCCAACCCATGTCTTGCTAAGGGGCAACTATGATGCGCCTGGAGAAGCGGTCACAGCCGGGGTGCCTGAAAGCCTGTTGGGCGCCTGGCCGCCCGGGGCTCCCCGGAACCGCCTGGGACTGGCCCAATGGCTGACCCAGCCCGGCCACCCGTTGACCGCCCGCGTGGTGGTGAACCGTTTTTGGCAGCAGATTTTTGGGATCGGTCTGGTCAAGACGGCGGAGGACTTCGGTTTCCAGTCGGAATATCCGGCTCATCCGGAATTGTTGGATTGGCTGGCGCGGGACTTCATCGACGGAGGCTGGAACGTGAAGGACCTGATGCGGTCCGTCGTGCTTTCGGCCACTTACCGTCAGGATTCCAGAATGGCCCCGGACCTGCTGGCCCGTGATCCGGAAAACCGGCTGCTCGGCCGGGGGCCGCGCTTCCGCCTGCCGGCGGAGATGATCCGCGATCATGCGCTCGCGGTCAGTGGACTGCTGCGCGAGCAACTGGGCGGCCCCAGCGTTTTTCCGGATCAGCCGGAGGATCTTTACAAAGGCGTGGTGGTGGATGCGGACTATCCGGGCACGAAGTGGCTCACCAGCACAGGCGGTGACCTCTACCGCCGCAGTCTGTATACCTTCTGGAAGCGGACGGTGCCGCATCCGGTGATGAACGTGTTCGACACGCCGGACCGCGAGTTCGGCTGTGTGCGGCGCTCCCGCACCAATACTCCGCTCCAGGCCCTGACCCTGATGAATGAACCTGCCTTGATGCGTGCGGCCGGGCATCTCGGCCTCCGCCTTCTGGCGGAAGGCGGCAGCACCGACGGGGCCCGGCTGGCGTGGGGTTTCCGGCTGACGATTGGACGCGTGCCGATGCCACGGGAGGTCGAAGTGCTGACAAAAATGCTGGGCGGACTGCGCGCTTCCTATCAGGCCGATCCTGCCGGAGCCGAAGCCATGCTGAAGAGCGGAGGCGAGAGTGCCGCAGTTGGCCAGGCGGGAGAAACTGCCGCATGGACCGCCCTTGCCAGCAATCTGCTGAATCTAGACGAAACCATTACCAAAAACTGACCCATGGACTGCCATCGCTATCAAAACCTGGGCACCCGTCGGGATTTCCTGAGCCGCACCGGTCTCGGTCTCGGGGCCGCCGCCCTGTCACAACTCATGGGCGGTTCCAGCGCAGCGGCGGGGGGCGGCCTGCCGGGGTTGCCGCACTTTGCCCCGAAGGCCAAGCGGGTCATCTATCTGTTCCAGTCCGGCGGCCCGCCCCACTTGGAGCTGTTCGATCCCAAGCCACTGCTGAGCGAGCGTTTTGATGAGGAATTGCCCGCTTCCGTGCGGGGAAACCAACGCATCACCGGAATGGTCAGTGCCCAGGGAAAGCTGGCATTGCAGCCGAGCAAATATGCCTTCCAGCGTTGCGGACAAAGTGGCCAGTGGCTCAGCGACCTGCTGCCCCATACGCAGAAAATCGCCGATGAGCTGTGTGTGGTGCGGTCGATGCATACCGATGCCATTAACCACGACCCGGCGATCACCCTCCTGCAAACCGGCAGTCAGCAGCCCGGGCGCCCCAGCATCGGAGCGTGGCTGGACTACGGCCTGGGCAGCGTGAATGAAAACCTGCCTTCCTACATGGTGAGGTGTTCGGTGCCCAGCAAGGGGCCACCGGATCAGGGCCTGCTCTCGCGGTTATGGGGCAGTGGTTTCCTGCCCAGCCGGCATCAGGGGGTGCAGTTGCGCGGCACCAGCGATCC
>JAYUWQ010000744.1:0-8582 GCA_043753485.1 bacterium | reverse complement strand
CGCTCCTTGGCGCTCAATTCAATGGTCACGGCTACTCTCATGACCCCATCATACCCTGACTTTTATAATATGCAAACAGTAAGGCGGCCTACACTAGGAAAGAGGATTGCCGGGAGGTCCCTCGTGGTTGGAGGGCCGCCAAAGTGACACCGCTTACGGCTTAGAAAAATGACCCGGTGCGGAGAGCCATCGGAAGCGTAATTTTCTATAATTAACCACAAAGCGCCGGTGTCGTTTCCTTCTGAAATCATTGCAGAGACGTTACCTTGCAGTTGGTAGATATTACCAAACGGATCAATGAAGGGTGGTATTTTCAGCCCGGCAAAAAAACCACTCTGAGGGCGAAACTGGTGGCTTTTTTTCAGCTCGTATTGGTGCAGTTTACGCTCCCGGAGCCACATCAGCGTGAGGATCAGCAGCAGGACGCCAATCAGCCAGGGCCATGGGTTTGTTTTGAAATGTTGGCTGAGGCTAGGAGGAGACATGGAAGCTGGAGCGGATGTTTGGCGGTGCTCCGGGGCGGACTACAAGTCCGCGCTCCGTTTCAGGGAGGCCAGTTCGTCGTAGATGGATTCGAGGGTGGCGATTTGGGCGCGGTGCTCGAAGTTTTGGCGGACCTCGGCGGCGGCGTTTTGACTGAGGGTTTGCCAGAGGCCGGGCTCCTGGGCGAGACGGAGGAGGTTGTCGAGGAAGCGGTCGCCGTCGCGTTCTTCGACGAGGAGGCCGGTCAGGTTGTCGGTGACGGCTTCGGGGATGCCGCCGTGGTGGGTGGCGAGGACGGGCAGGCCGGTGGCCATGGCTTCCAGCATGGAGTTGGGGATGCCTTCCTGGTTTTGGTCAGGAGGGGTCTGGCTGGGGTGCAGGAATCCGTGGGATTGGTGATAGAGCTGGCAGAGGGACGCAGTGTCGAGGAAACCGGTGAAGGTGATTTTTTCCGCCACGCCCAGTTCGGCAGCCAGCTTTTTCAGGTCGGGCAGCAGGGGGCCTTCGCCAGCGATGGTAAAGTGGCTGTCCGGATAGGTTTTGCAGAACTGGGCAAAAGCGGAGAGGGAGAGGAAGAGGCCTTTTTTCTCGATGAGACGGCAGGCTTGGATGAAACGCCATTTGCCATCGGCCGGGAAAGTGCGGCCGGTGGCGACGGGGAAGGCATCCATGGGGATGCCGGTGCGGTTGAGGCGGATTTTCTCCGGAGGGCACCCGAGGTCGATGAGCCGGTCGTTGAGAGAATGGGAGCGGGCGAGGACTAGTGGAACGGTCTGGAGGAGGGTGCGGAGCCGGTCGGTATAGCCAGGCTGGTCCGCGCGGGGCATCACATCGGCGCCGTGAAAGGACACCAAGGCAGGCAGGGTGCGGTGATGCTGAAGAAAGGGAAGCAGGTGGACGCCGGTGTGGCCGAAGTAGATGTGGAGGAGGTCCGGGTTCCGGCGCTGGAGGATGCGGAGCAGAGCACGGTATTCGCCGCGGTAGATGAGGGGGGCTTCGCGGCGGATGTATTTGAGGTGGAAGCGGCGGATGAAGTTGCTCCGGGCGGGGGGGATGACTTCGATCTCGGGGAAGGGGAATTTTTCAGCGCTCTGGCGTTGTTTGCAGAGGATGAAGGTGTGGTAGCGCTCCAGTCCAGTGACCTGGCGGTAGATGTGCAGCATTTCCGGTTTGAGGAACGTGGTGCAGTAGCTGGCGACGGTGGGCATGGGGAAAAAGGAAGGATGGCGGAAGCCCCGGGGATTGGCAATGTTTTGAATCCGGGGGAACGCCGGTCGATCCCGGGGCAACAAAAAAGCTCCGGAAGACCGGAGCTTTTCTGTAAATGGGTTTCGCGCGGGTGCCGGGGCGGGAGCGCCTAGGGGACGAAGCGGTATTTTTGATTCTTCTTTTTGGCGGCAGACTTGGCCTTGCGCTTTTTGCGCTGGGTCAGGGTTTCGTGCTGACGGCGGCGGCGGAATTCTTCAAGAGTACCTTCGGTCTCGATCTTGGATTTGAGGCGCTTGAGGGCACGATCGATCGGCTCTCCTTTTTTGACGGCGATTTCTGGCATGAGTGGGTCCTTTGGCAGGATAACGGTTGAGGTGAATCAGAGCCCCGGCGGGCGTGAAGGGGCGGAAGGTAGAAGCGGACTGGGGTTTGTCAAATGCGGTATTCCGCAGAATGACACAGTTTTTCACCGGGAGGGCTGATTATTCACGAAGGGATCGGGCACCAGCAGCCATGGCTGGCGGAGGGGCTGGAGGGCTTCGGCCGGAAAGCGGGCTCCGGCGGCAGCTTGATCCCCGCTCCATTGGCCACTGAAAAGACGGGCCGACCAGGCCATGGTGGCCCCGCTGGTGGAACATTCCCACTGTCCCACCGGTTGGGAGCCCCGGAGCAGCTCGAGGCGGGGGGCTCGCGGGGTGAATCCATCCGGCGGTTGGAGGGTGACCGTGGTGTGCAACTGGATGGGGGCGGTGAGGCTGATGGTTCCCGTGGCGGCTTGGTCCGTCAGGGCAGCGGGGAAAAGCAGGTAGTCGGCGATGGGGGTGGGGAGGGCGAACTGGAGCCCTTCGGGGCTGGATTGAATGGCGTTGCGGGACTGCCAGACCAGCTTGGCCTTGAGAGGCAGGGAGGAATCGCGCAGCGCGGTAAAACTGACTTCGAGCAATTGCTCCCGGAGGCGGTCGAGCCCGAAGAGGCGGCGCACCGTGGGGAGTTGTTCCCCGGGAGCGATGGTGGCCAGTTGCGAGCGGAGCGTGGCTGCGGCCGGACCGGAGAGGGACAATTGGTCGGTAATACGAACGTCCTTCCCGTCCTCGACCGTCACGACGCGCGCAAGGGTGCCGGTGCTCGGGGCCATGGCGTCCGGGGTGCTGGCAAGGTGGGGCCGGGCGGGATTGAGGATCAAAGCCTGGCGGCCAGCGAGGCCGAGGGGAGAGGAGCCCGGCACCGGTTCGAGGAATTTGTCGGTGGGATCGATGAAATCGAAGCGGTCCTTGCCGGCGGGAATCGCCACGATCATGTGATCGAACTGACTCAGCGCGGGAAAGTCCGGATGGAGGGGCGTGCTGCTGTGGATGAGAGCGAGGTAAGAGGGGATGCCGGCGGCTTCGAGGAGACCATGCAGGAGCACGGCCTGGTCTTTACAGTCCCCAAAGCGGTTGTGCAGGGTGACGGCGGCTGGTTGCGGGATGATGGCCCGATAGCCGAATTCGATGGCGGTGTAACTGATGTCACGGCGGACCCGGCGGGCGAGTTCCGCAATTTTGGAGGCGTGGTCCGGGAGGTTTTTGGTGAACCGCTCCGCCACGGTTTTGAGGGTGGGATCCGGCGTGAGGCGGTGGCGGATTTGTTCCAGATAGTTTTGGCCGACGGCCTCCCAGGTCTCGTTGACCGTGCCGAGGTAAAGCATGGGAGGGGTAGCCTGGGAGAGCAGGGGCGGTTGTTTTTCCTGCCAGATCAGGGCATCGCCGGACCGTAGCGGTTCCTGTTGCCGGCTGTGGCGCCAAGTGAGATTGGCGAGATCCCCGGTCACATAACAAATATCCGCGAGGGAGGGGTCGGGCAAGGCAAAGGGATGGCGGGTGAAGGGCCAGGCGTTGGCGGGCAGGAGATTTTCGGTGGTTACGGCATACTCGATGATGCAGCCGGGAGTCAGCCCTTGGATGGGAAAGTGGATCAGCTTGCTGCCGTCCGGCCGGTCGAGGGTGTAGCGGTCCCCGAGGGAAGCCCGGGCGATGATTTTACCCGAGGCGTCGAGGACATTGAGGGAGTGCAGGGAGATCCGTTCACGGGAGGGATCGAGCGGAAGGGCGAGGGTATTCCATTGGCTCATGCCTTCGGCATTGGCGATCAGGATACGGCTGCGGACGGTGGTGGCAGGGAGGCGTCCCCGCTGGAAGCGGAGTCCCGTGATGCGGGAGAGTACCAGCACCGGGGCATGGGTTTCTGCCGGGACGGAGGGTAGCCCGCTCATGAGGGCGGCAGGCAGGGCAACCGGGTCGATGGAAGGGGAGATGAAGGCCGTATCCGACTGAGCCGAGGCAGAGGCGAGGGAAGTCAGCGCGCTGCGGGCAATCTGCGAGGTGGGGGCGGCTTTCAGGGCGCGCTGGTAAGCGGTGCGGGCCTCAGCCGTGAGCCCCAGCGAGGTCTGACATTGACCGAGCATCAACTGGGCCTGCTCGTGGTCCGGATGGGCGAGGGCGACCCGGGCGGCGGCAGCGGCGGCGTCCTGGAGCGCTTTCAGCCGGATCAGGCTCTGCACACATTCAATGCCGAGCATGGCATCCTCCGGCCAGGTTTGTTGGGTGGCCTGGATGATGGCGATGGCCTTGGAGCGATCGTTGGTTTCCGCGAGGATGGAGGCGTAGTGGAGCCGCCAGACGGCGGAATCCGGATCTGTGCGGACCAGCATGGAGGCGAAGGCTTTGGCCTGGGGCCAGCTGCGGCTCTCAATCAGGGCGTCCAGATAAGGGGCGGCGAGGGAACCGGGAAACCGCTGGGCGGCCAGCAAATCCATCGCGTGCCGGTGGGCGCGGGCCCCGGCACCGAGCCGGGCCATGACGAGCGTGCGGTAGAGTTCCCAGCCCGGGGTGTTGGCAAACCGTTCGCCGCCCGCATCAAACAGCTTGGTGGCCGCATCCACCTGCCCGGCACTGGAGAGGGAACCACAGGCGGCCGCGAGGTCTTCGAGCCGCTGGGCCCGGTTGAACAGGGCGAGGTGGAACTCGGATGCTTCTTTGGGACGTCCGTCCGCATGGGCTTCAATCGCGAGCGTTTTGAGGAGCGGCAGATGCAGGGCAGCGGCTGGCAGGGGCACTCCCTGGGGAATGGGCGGTGCCGGGGCGAGATCAAGCTGGTGCAGCCAGGCGGATAAATCCGGGGAGTCCGCCTCACCCGTCTCCGGTTGGATGGCCAACGCAATCACAGTGCCTTGAGCTGAAGAATGATAATGGAGCAGGCATTCCGCGGCCGCTCCTTCGAGCGTGGCGGGAAGCTTGAGCTGGAGAGTCTGGCCCGCCGCGATCCCTGCCGGATCGATCACCGGAAGGGAAACCCCGCGCAGGACCGGCCAAATTTGCCGCAGGGCGGTCAGGATCTGGGAAGGGGATACTTTCTGCAATCCATCGGGTGGCAGGCTGGCGAGGGCGAGCCGGGCGGGACCCAAAGCCCAGACCGCATCGGCCCCGGGGGCCTGGAAACGTCCTCCCGGCCAAGAAGTGGTTCCGGCCGGAAGTTTTTTCCAACGATAGAGCGGCTGGGGCGCTGGCAGGGCATGGATGGGAGAGGCTCCCAGCATATCGCGTGACTCCAGGCTGCGGCAAAGTTCCTCCTGTCCCAGGGGCAGCAGGGCAAAGCCGTTGGCCAGGCGCTGCATGGTCCGGGTGAGGGCATAGGAGGAGGTGGAGCCGGGCATCAGACCGGTCATGGACCAGGCCACCCGTCCGCGCTGGCAAACCCACATTTCGAGATGACGGGCGGTTTCTCCGCCGCCGCCAGGCAGGGTATTCCACACCAGCCTCACGAAATGCTGCGGTTCCGCGGCGCTGGAGGCCACTTCATAACGTTCCGGCAGCCCACAGGAGAATCCCGCCTGAACCGCGAGGACGGAAGGCAGGGTTTGCCAGGTTTCGTCAACGCTGGCGCCGGGAGGAAGCAGATCGGTGGAGATCGAAAAATCGCAGGCTCCAACCCCGAATTGAGACGGGGGGGACGACTCGGAACGTGTCAGGGTGAAGGCCGGCTTCAGCAGGGCAAACGGGGAAGCCGCTCCCGTCATCCGTTCCCAATAATCGGTGGGTGGGGTAAAATGAAATGCCTCGCCGGCAAATTCCTCGAAGAGATCGGGACTTTGGCCGGGGGCCGTGGCCGGTGCGGCGGAAGGGTTTGCCTGGTAGTGAAGGAGGAGTTCGGCATCCGGCTCCACCAGGTCCACAAAATGGAGGGAGGAGGGCCAGATGCGCCAGGCGGCGACTGCGGCGGAGCAGACAAAGGCCGCCCCCACTACAGGAAAAATCAGACGGAGGCGGTGTCCGAGGCCGGATTTTTTCCGCAGCGAAAGGGGAGAGGGACCCGTCGCGGCGGGGGAGGGCGGAGGGGCGGGAAGGGGGACGGGAGCGGGTTCTGGCCAAACCGTCAGGACGGGTGGGAAAGGATTTGCTCCGGAAGGGGGACCAGGGGTGAGGAAGTCCGCAGGGATTCCTGAGGCGGGAGCGGTGAGTGCCGGATGCTGATCAGGGGGCGGCGATGATGGAGCCAATGGCACCGGGCGCGCGGCGATGGCAGGGAGAGTGGCTTTGGGAGCAGGAATGGCCACCGTCAAGGCTGCCGGAGCCGGGGGCGGACCAGAGACTGGGACGGAAACTTCGCCAGGTTTGGGGATTCGCGCCGGTTGTTTGTTGGCAGTCTGTCCCAACCGGCTGCCGGGCATGGCCGGGGTCCGGACCCTTAAATTGCGCCGCTGGCCTTCAGGGGGAGCGACGGCTGCCGCTGGTTGCCAGCCAATGATGGAAGGCAGCACTACCGGCGCCGCGCATTGAGGGCAGGTGGTGGTCCCGCCTCCGGTCGCCAAGGGCACTTGAAGCAGTGCGGCACACTGGGGGCAGGGCAGTTGGAAACTGCAATCTGGCTGTAACTCAGGCATTCAAGAAATTTTATATAATTACCATTATTTCAGTAATAATTGCAAGATGATTTTGCAAATTACCCCGATCTTGTAAGGACATAGATATTTAATATGTCTGAATAATAAGCCTTAGCCTAATTTTCAGTGGACAGAATAAAAATGAGGATTTTAATGGGACTCTCCTTCCTGGAGGCCAACCCCCAATTCCGGGGCGGCAGCAGTCTTCCCAAATCCCATGCAAAGTTCTGCACGCCCGGCTGATGTGCTGTTTTTCCGCTGTGGGCCGTGTGGCACGGAATTGAGTGTTCCTTTGGCCCTGCAAGGGATTGAGGGGCCTTGCCCTTGCTGCTGCCAGCTTATCAAAGCACCGGCTTATATCCCTCCGGCCGCCCCCCGGATGGTGCATCTGCCGCCGCTTGACCTGCGGCATGAGACGGCGGCCATCCCGGAAAAGTCCTCACCTTCATTGGCTTGGGATAATCACCGCGCGGGCCCTGATTTGAGCGTGAACCAAATGCTGCCGGATTCCCCCATCCCGTCTCCTCTGGAGGATTCCGGGGAACGCAGCCCTTCTCCAAGGCTCCTGCCGAGGCAGTTGGCCAGCCATGGGGCCCAGAGTTTTCAGGCCAAATTGGCCATCGTATCGCCGGAGGAGGGGCCCGATGACGCGGGGCAGGAGCGGAATGCCGAGGCGATTCTCCGGAAATCCGCCACGAAAAAAGGGACCGGGCGGCGCGGCGCCTTTTTTGATTCACCCCTCTTCCGGATCTTCCGGGTGGCCCTCCTGGTGACCACCGGCGGACTTTTTGCGGGATTGGTACTGTATCTCAAAGATCGCAATTGGGTCCTCGACCTCCCTTGGCGACCCGCCCCGGTGGAAACCCTGGTTGAAGTGCCGCTGACGGGTCCCGCCGTCACGGCGCGCCCAGCGGAATTGGAAAAGCCTTTTTTAGGGGAGGATCCCTCGGAATTGAATGGATTTTTTGATCCTTCCTCTCTGGCCCCCCTGCCGGAAGCCACCGCCATTCCTGTCGGGGCTTCCCCGATCGCGGGTAGTAAAAAATAACATCCTGAGCGTGGGGACCGGTTTGGAAGGACTGAGCAGCCTTTAAAAAGTGGCCGGGATAGGGCGCCAACCACGGAAAAGGAGGCAAAAGTGGCTTGTCCTGAGCGAGGAGGCTCGCTTAACCATCCGTCACTGCCGGACCGCTGCCTGCCGGCTCCGTCCCTGATCCATGAAATTCCAGTCCCGCCCACGTAACGAACTGATACAGCTGCTGCTGTTGGCGGGCGTGGTGCTGGGCCTGCCATTCCTGCTGCCATCCGGTCCGGGGCCGGATTCCATCAAGCCGGTCGCTTTCGATCAGGAGCGTTATGACAAGGCGGCCCGCCGTCATCCCAATGTGGTGATGATCGGCAATTCCATGCTGAATACCCGGGTGGACAAGCCGCTGTTCAACGAACTCGCCCAGCCGAATTCCATTGGATATGTGGCGGAGGGCGGCACCCGCAGCACCGTGTGGTATTTCAGTCTGAAGAACTTTGTCGTGCCGTTGGAGCCCCCTCCCAAAGTGGTCTTTATTTTCTACCGGGACTATGATTTCACAGCCCCATGGCTGCATCTTGAAGGGGACCGGTTGGAGACCGCACGCACGTTCATGAAGCCGGAAGATGAGGAGGTGCTGGCCTTCGCCCGGAAATTGGGGGGGGTAGCGCCTGGTTCCGCGCTGGATTTTTACCTGCCGGAACAAATCACCTTGAATTTGCGGCGCCGGATCAGCGAGTTGGCCATCGACATCGCCGCCGCCGGGCAGGGGAAAGCCGGGGACGACGGGATGCAAAAGCATCTGAACGGTCTGTTCGATTTCCAAAACCTGCGCTCTGATGTTTTTGATGCCGGAGCGGCGGCCAACGATATTCTGCCCGGGGAAAGCAAATTATTCACCGCCGACCCCGGGGAAAATTTATTGGAGCGGTTCCATACCCTTGC
>JAYUWQ010000743.1:0-3325 GCA_043753485.1 bacterium | reverse complement strand
TCAGGCCCTTTTCAATGGAGCCGAGGTGCTCGAAGGAGCAGGAGGACCAGTTGAAGTCGAAGTCCCGGAGATCGTCCGGGATCTCATTCATATCCACCGGCCGGTAGCTGCAGAGGCGGCGGAAGGTATCGGCCTCGCACACCCCATCACGGTTGAGGTCATCCAGACCGAAACAAAGCTGGTTGCCATGGGTCCAGCCTTTTTCCGTGCCGGCTTCCGGGTTGATGTCCGTGGCCACGATTTCACAGCCAAATGAGCAGAGGGCGGCCGGCGCCGGTTCGGTGCCGACGGCAAACCCAAGCCCCCGCTTGCCGGGACCGATCATGCCGCGCTGCTGAAGCGATTCGAGGATATAGACAAACTCCCACTGCTTGCGGTGGAACTCCGGTTCCCTTTTGATGATTTTGCACCATTTCAAATGGTGCTCGCGGAGAAAGTCGGCCTGCTTGCAAAGGGAGCTTTTCGTCGGCTCGGTCGGCAGGGAAGGGGGCATGTGGAAGGCCGCCCATTTGTTATTCCAGGGAGCGAGGCCAAGGCCCCGTTTTTTCAGGATTTTCTCCGCACTGCGGCTGCGGTCCTGAAGGGTCTTGACGGTGGCTTTGACCTTCGGCCAATCCTTGATGGCCTGGTCGAGCCCTTTGAGCATGCGGTAGAGATTCATGAAGTAGCAGGGAGGCGGGCGGATCAGGGCGGGGGGGAAGCGGGGTCTTTGACATCCCACAGGGTGGCGGTCAACTCATTGAGCAGGAGACTGGATCTTTGCTGGTCGAAAAGGAGCCGGTCAAAGGTATTCTGCTCGTATCCCCGTGTGTGCTGCTTCATCTGTCCCAGCTCCCGCAGGATCTGGGACTGGATCTCCATTTGCAGTTTCTGCACCTCCAGAATGGACTCCAGCGCGGTCCGGGTGCCGGGAGCCATTTTCCAGCCGCCCAGGGAACGGACCTGCTGCCGGGCGGTTTGGTGCAGGGTTTTGGCCGTCTTCAGGATTTCATATGCCTGAGCCCTGCCTGTGAGGGCAGGGGCCGGCTTGCCGGCGGTTGCAGGAGATGATGGCACGAGGCCTGGTTTGACCCGCGCCGGGCGTCTGATGGCTTCCTGCAGCAGCAACCGGATCTCCGCGGCGACCGCTTCCATGCTGTGGCGGGTGGTGATGGTGTCGTGGGCTTGCCGGCCTTTTTCCTGGATCACCGCAGGATGGGCGGAGGCTTCGCGCATGGCCGCAGCGGCGGCATCCAGATCCGGATCGGCCCAGGTGTGATCGCTCGAAAAAGGCCAACGGCGCCGGCCGACCGGAATCATCTGATAGGGAATCAGCCAGGAGTTCTCCGGTGTCATGAAGTCCATGTTGCCGGAGTAGGCGGTGCCGATGCAGGGCTTGGCCAGACTCATGCTTTCCATGAGGGTAAGCCCGAGGCCTTCGGCGCGGTGCAGCGAGACGTAGCAGTCCGCCCGGTTCATCAGGGCATCCCTCTGTTCCGGGCTGAGCCAGCCATCCATGAAAATGATGTCCGGACGGGACCTGAATTGCCGCTGCAGATCGAGGAATTCGGTGATATTGTCAGGATAGGCGGCCACGCTCTTGATGACACAGAGCGGGCCATCGCGGAGGGGTTCAGGAAAGGCTTTGATGAAAGCCCGGCAGGTGCCGGCCGGATTTTTCCGCTCGGCCATGCTGCGGAAATCGAAGCAGAACAGGAAAACGAAGCGATTGTTGTTCAGAAAGGCCGGCAGGGCTTCGCGGCCGGTCAGCCGGGGAGGATGGATGAGGTGGCTGAACTGACGGACCGGCACAGGGGAAATCTTTTCCAGGGCTTTCCGGATATGGGCGCTGGCCACCCAGACTTCATCCACAAAATCAAATCCTGCGGCTTGATGGGGCGGGAAGACTTCGGTTTCCCAAAACCACACCCCAATGAGATACCGGTCCTCGAAATAGGATCGAGGCAGCGAAGCGGCGACGGAAGGCAGCAGATCCGCATTGAAGTTGAGCAGGCTCAGCCTTGAGGCCGGTTTGGGATAGACCGGGGGATGAAGCAGCTGCTCTTTTTTCTCGGCTTCCCTTTCCGGGAAGAGCGGCAGGTCCAGCACTTCATGGGGCAACCCGATGAACCGGATGATGTCCACGAAGTCCCTCGCGGACTGGCTCAATCCACAATTGCTGACAAAATCTCCGATCAAATGCACCCCTTTGGCCTGCAAGGGGTTGTTGGTTTCCTGGGGGGAGGGAGTGGTCATGTCTTTGAAATCTGTCTAACGGATCACGGATGGGGATGCAACAGGAATCCCCCTCGCCGGCACTGCCGCGGGACGGGGAGCGGGGCTCAGACATGCAGAGCTCCGCCCACAGGCTGGCCGGAAGGCAGGGAGCGGATCACCTCCTCCAGCTGATCCGCGAGGCGTTCGTTGTGCCGGAGCAGGTATTGATGGCGGGTTTTGGCCTGCTGATCCTGAAATTTGAGTGCGGCCGACAACTGGGCGAGGGCGTGGCGCTGGGCGCCCGCCAGCTGGATCATGTCGTTCCGGGTTGCCGTCAGGTTGGAGGGCAGCTTCCAGCGGGAGGGCGTGCTTTGACGGATGCGGTCCTCCAGTTCCTTCACTTTCTTCAACGCTTCATTGGCAGTGCGGCGGCCTGGCAGAGGCGGCTTTTTCCGGGGTTTGAGGGTGGCGGCTTTTTCCAGGAGACCGAGCATGCCCTTGCCGCAGAGAGCCGGATGATATTGCTTGAGGACGCTGTCCTGACCGACAGCGGCGCGGCGGGCCACTTCCGGCCCTCCCGCAAAAACTTCACGCATGGCTGCCGCAGCCGCGGCGGGGTCGGGCTCGGCCCAGACTTGGGAGGCCTCGTAATGCAGGGATCCCCGGCCGACCGGAACCGGCTGCCATGGAACCGGCCATGCCGTCTCCGGGCTCATGAAGGAAGTGTTCCCCGAATAATCGGTGGCGATGCAGGGCTTTCCAATGGCCATGCCCTCCAGCAGGGTCAGCCCCAGTCCTTCCGACCGGTGCAGGGAGACGCAGGCGTCGGCCCTCCAACAGAGCAGATCGCGGTCGGCCGGACTCAGGAAATCGTCCATGAAAATGATGTCAGGCCGGCAGGCCCAGCGCCGCTTCAGCAGGGCGTGATCCACAGGATGCAGGGCCGCATTGATTGATTTGATGACACACAACGGGCCGCCCGCGGACGCCTCGGGAAAGGCGTGGACAAAGGCCTCGCAGACGCCGGAGGGGTTTTTGCGTTTGGCGCAGCTTTGATAGTCGAAAGCGAAAAGGAAAACGAAGCGGTCCTCCAGGGGAAACCGCTTCCGGCCCTCTGCGGCGCTGCCGC
>JAYUWQ010000742.1:0-3326 GCA_043753485.1 bacterium | reverse complement strand
CCCACCCCGTGCGTTCCATCGCCCCCTTCGCGGTCATGCCGCCGCAGGGCGTAGATCATGTGGATGGTGAAGTCCAGTCCCAGCCCCAGACTGAGCGGGATAGCAGCTATGTTCACGAAGTTCCACTCCATCCCGCGCAGGGACATGAAGGCCAGCAGAATCAGACCGCTGAACCCCATGGTGGCCACTGCCAGCAGCCTTTCCCGGGCGCCCCGGAATACCACAAACAATAGGATCACCAGCACCCCGCCCACGGGCAGGCAGATCCGTCTGGCTTCCTCCTTCACCAGCGGCAGGATCTTCTCATTCAGATAGCGCCAGCCGGCCGGATACAATCCCGGCACGGTTTCCAATGCTGCCACCACCGCCGCATCCCCCGGCGCCTGACCCGGCGGGAGCTGCACAAAACCCAAAGCATTCACCTGGTTTGGGGAACGCTGCAGCAGATTCCCCAGGGTGCCTTCCAACAGCAGCGCATCCGGCCAACGGGCCCCGGCCGGGGGAGCCGCCGCCCACTCCGTCAGCGTCGCCAGAACCCGCCGCGCCAGTTGGAAGGCTTCCGGTTCATACCCCGCGGCCGTGACCGCTGCTTCCAGCCGGCCGGCCTCCGCTGCCAGCGCCTGCAACCGAGGCAGATTGGCGGCCTGCTTGGCCCCATCCGGGAAGAGCCGGTCCGGCAAATACCACGACACCACCGTGCCCGCCGCCCGCGCCGGATCCAGGATCGCCCGGGCTCCCTTCATGGCCGCCGCCACCGGGGCATCCTTCGCCCCACTGGCCACCAGCGGCAACCACTCCCCCTTGCTCTCCTCCGGCTGCATCTTCGCCAGCATCTGCTCCAAGGCCGCGAAGGCTTCACTCTCCACCGGACGCAACACATTGGGCCCACGGTAGATCCCGGGCATCCCTTTGGAAATCAACACCGCCACACAAGCCGCCAGCAGCGCCCCCGCACACCACCCGGGCAACCGGCGGCGGAAATCCGATGCCGGGGGCGTCTTGACTTCCACCGCTTTCACCCGAACCTTCAACTTCATCGCCAGCGGCAAAAAGCCGAACAGCATGATCGCCGCCCCCATCAGCACCCCCAGCGCCGTCAGGGTCCCCATCTGCGCGATCCCCGGGAGCGAACTCAGCGCCAGCGACCCGAACACAAACGCCGTGGTCAGCGCCGACCAGATCACCCCCGGCAGGACCCGGCGGCACACCTTCGGCCAGGTTGCCCCCGGCATCGCCTGGGCTTCATGCAGCGCCACCACGCCAAAGTCCTCGATCATCCCTGTCAAAATCGCGGCAAACCCCATCGACATCACATTCAGCCCCCCGTAGATCAGTCCGGCTGCCCCCAGAGTCAGCAGATTGGTCATCAGCAGTCCTATCATCAGCAGGATCAGCGGCTTCAGGGTCCGGTGCAGCAGCCAGAAGAGGAAGGCCACGATCACCGTGATCCCGCCCACCGACTGCGACATATCCTTCTCCATCCCGACAGAAATCTCCGCCCGGAAGGCCGGCTCCCCCGTGAAGGCCACCGCCACCCCGGCAAACTCCGGGTGCTGTTGTTTCCAAACCCCCAGCCCTTCTGCCCGCATTTGATTCAGCCACTGCTCCACCACATGATAGTCCGTGCTCGCCACCAGAGGTTCGGCAAACACCAGATGGAATTTCCCATCGCTGCTCCGGTAACCATTCCCTGCCCCGGAGGCCCCCAGCAATTTGGGGTCCGCCGCCTCGAACAATGGACCCGTCAGCCCCAACGGATCATACGCGCCCGCCGCCAGCACCTGCGCATCCTGCGAGGTCGCCAACTCCTCCAACATCGCCACCGCCGCTTTTTCCGCCCCGTCGCCTGACAGTTTCTCGGTCAAAGCCTGCACCCGCTCCGGCAGCGCATTCAGCAGCGCATAGGCCACCATGCCCGCCAGCTCCGCCCCGGCCGCTTCCCCATTCTCCCGGTCCATCGGCGGAGTCGCGCTCACCTTGTGGCACAACTTGGTCAGGGTCGCCAGATGGTCCGAGAGGGAAAGCGCCGCCGCCTCCACCACCGCGGCATCCTCCGCCTCCAGCGTGATCACCAGCCGGTTCGCCTTCTGGAAGGTATCCCGCAGGACCCGGGTCCCTTCCAGCCCGGACATATTCTGCGGCAGCAGGTCCAGCACCTCCACATTGTAATTCAGCCGCGACAATCCAAACCATCCCATCGCTGCCGTCAGCGCGATCAATAAAAAATAATACCAGCGGTGCATTCGGAATAAAAGGGGGATTGAAACGAAACGCCCACTCTGCCCACCCCGCGCCGGATGACAAATGCGGAAACCATCGCCCCGCATTCCCTCAAAAAATCCGTGCCATCCGCCCTATCCGTGATTATCCATGGCCCGCTCCGGCCCCCGTTTCAGCTCCCCCCACTGAAAACAGAAGCTCCCAACTCCGAAAACGCTTTCCCCCATGCTCACCGTCGAAGACCTGACCTACCTCATCCCGTCCACCCTCGACGACGGTCCGGACGAGATCCCCCTCCTCGATCAGGTCAGCTTCACCCTTCCCCCCGGCCACTTCATGGCCATCGTCGGCCCCTCCGGCTGCGGGAAGACCACCCTTCTCAAAATCATCGCCGGCCTCCAGCACGAGTCCTCCGGCCGCCTCCTCTGGCGGGGAGAAGACCTCGCGGAAGACGGCGACCTCACCGCTTCCGAGCTCGGCTACGTCCCCCAGTTCAGCATCGCCCACGATCCCCTCACTGTGGAGGAATGCGTCGAAAACGCCGTCCGCCTGCGCACCACTCTCGCCGGTGACGCCCTCTATCTGGCCGTCGACGAAGCCCTTCACATCATCGGCCTCAACGAGCTCCGCCAGCACCGGGTCGCCATCCTCTCCGGCGGGCAAAAACGCCGCCTTGGTCTCGCCATGGAATGGGTCAGCCACCCCGCCCTGCTCCTCTGCGATGAAGTCACCAGCGGCCTCGACCCCCGCAGCGCCTCGGAAATCGTCCACCTTCTCCACGACCTCTCCCGCCACCCCGGCCGCACCGTTGTCACCGTCACCCACAGCCTCGACGGCCTGGATCTTTACGACAGCGTCCTCGTCCTCACCGGAGGCCGCGTCGCCTATCACGGCCCGCCCGCTGCCCTCGCCCACTACTTCAGTGTCGCCGGTCCCGGCGAAATCTACCCCCGCCTCGCCGCCCGCACCCCCACCGAATGGCACGAGTCCTGGCAAAAACGCCGCGCCTATTATTACGAAATCCTCCACCTCGCCCCGCCCGCCCCCGGTGGCCTTCGATGGGGAGGGGGATGATTTTCAGGCCACCGGGGGCGGGCGGGGCGAGG
>JAYUWQ010000741.1:0-3327 GCA_043753485.1 bacterium | reverse complement strand
TCACCAGCTTGCGGCCGTCGGGGAGGAAGGCGATGGCCCATGGGTTTTTGAGGCCATTTTCCACGAGGGTCTCGATCTTGTATCCGTGCAGCTCGGTCTTGGTGACGGTGTCTGGCGAGGGTTTCGGAAAATCCATGCCCTTCGCGAGGGTTTGTTTTTCCTTTTCGCGGAGGAAGATGACCAGCGAGCGGATCTGGTCGACGGATAGAATGCCTTCCCACGGGGTCATGCCCATTTGGAGGTTGCCCTTGGCGATGGATTTGAAGATTGCCGCATCGCTGCTGCCGTGTTTCCACTCTCCATCTACCAGGCTGCCACCCACGCCGCCTTCAAACTTCGCGCCATGGCAACCGGAGCAATGCTTGTTGTAAAGCTCCTCGACTTTCATCTCCTGGGCGGACGCGATTCCGCCGAGGCAGAGCAGGATGGATATTAGGGAACGCATGGCGGTAGAAGTTGGTCTGATTTTCAAAAAGGCAATGAGGGAGTGGGATCGGGCCGAAGTTTTCAGAACGCCCACTCGGCTCCGATCCAGACGGATCGCGGTGCGGCGACCGTGCGAAGGCCGTCGCTGCTGAGTCCGGTTTCAATTTGTTGATCGAACAAATTCTCCACGCGTACCTGATAGACCGCGCCGGCGAGGCGGTAGGAGGCACCGATGCGGACGCTGGTGTAGTCCGGGATGGAACGGGAGGCGAGGGCGTCGTCGAACTGCGAGGTGCCATATTCCACACCGCAGAAAACGGAGAAACGATCGGTCGCGCGCCACTCACCGCTGGCAATCAGGCGGAGCTCCGGAGTTTGCGGGAAAGGTTTTCCTTCGAGCAATGGCTGGTCCGGCGAATCGCTGAACCTCGTTTCCGACCACAGTCCGTTGAGCCCGAGCGTGACTTCCTCCACCGGCAGCCATTCGAAGCCGGCTTCGATTCCGGCGACTTGCGCCTCATCGACATTGCGCCTCTGCGATCCGGTGCCGCCCGGGGGAAGGACGCCAAAGATTTCCTTGATTTCACCGGCATCGGTGACCGGCACGTTGGCGATGGCATCGGAAATCCAGTGATGGAAAACCGAGGCTTTCATTTTGAATCTCTCCGACGGTGTCCAATCCAGTCCCCCCTCGATGCTGACGAAGCGCTCGGCGTCAAGCAGTGGATTCGCCTCCACGATGTCGTTGCGGACGCGAAAGGGCCGGTAGAGTTCGTTCAGGGTCGGCAAGCGAAACGCCGAGCCTCCGGAAACCCGCCCCGCCAGATCCTTGTGGAGATTCCGCGTGAGCTCGAGGGAAGCGGATGGTTCGAAACCGTCGCGATCCTGCGGAAAGTCCGCCCGCAGCGTCGATCCGTCTGTTAGGGATGTTTCGATCCTCCGGGCGTCGCGGATCTGCCAGGCATCGAGCCGCAGACCGGCATCGATCCGGGTGAGTTCGTCCATTTTGTATCCACCAGCGACGAAGATGCCCTCAAAAGCCTGCTCGCCGCCTGCTTCGCGCCGGCGAAAGGTTCCGGCGTCTTCATTGGTTTCGCCGGAGAGGAAGCGGAGATCAGTGCCGGTGGTGATGGACCATGCATCGCCGCCATCCCAACGCACGGTGAAGGCACCGCCGGTGCCACGACCCGGGACGTCGAATTGATCGAGCGCCTTTATTTCCGTGGAGCGATTTTCCGTGACCGAGCTGAAAACCGACGTGAACCCGCGCCGCTGGTGCCAGCCGAGTGCCTGCCATGACAAATCTCCGTTTTCCGAAGTGACGCGCAGTGATAGATCGAGGGCCTCGGTGGAGTTTTGCGACAGTTCCGTGCCGTTCCCGCGGTCTTCCGAGTAGTAGGAAACCATGGGCTCGATCGTCAGCCCGGGTGCCGCTAGGAAAGCTAGTTTGACATTGGTGCCCCAGAGATCCGTCTCCAGCCGCCGGTCCACCGCGCCGCGTTGCGTGGGAGGCAGGGCGTAGAAGCCATCCGAGTGCAGTTTGAATGCGGCGACCGAAATCGAGCGGGTATTTTCGGCATTGCTCATCTGATGGACGGTGGAGCCGCTGATGGTGCCTTGGTTGCCGCCGCCGAGTTTGAGCACGTGGCGGTCTTCAAACGGCGCGTTGCCATTCATCTGGATCACGCCGGCGGGACTCTGGTTGCCCCAGACTGCGGAACGCGAGGATGGCACGATCCGGATCGAGTCGAGCGAAGCCGCATCATAGCGCCCCCAATACACCCAGCCGCCGAAAGGATCGTTCTGCGGGATGCCGTCCAACAACACGAGGGTCCGTGAAGCCGCCGTCGCACCGGTGTTGCGCAGGCTGACTCCGGCGGAGGTCGGGTTTCCGAACATCGACGACTGCCGCCGGTAGAGTGAAAACGAAGGCTCGCGGGCGAGCATCTCATCGATGGTCCGCGGCGCGGCATCCTGCAGGTCCCCGCGCGACCACCCGGCGAGTGGGGTGGCGTTTTCCTGATCCGTCCATCGCTCCGCCAGCACGAGCATTTCCGGCAGGAGTTCCGTGGATTGGCCGGAAACAGGAACGCTTGTTAGAAGGCAAAAGCTGATCCCGATTTTCCGGGCGCGTGAGGTGGGGGTCATCTGGAGGAGTGGCGGTTCGGGTTCGCTGCTGGGATCTGATCTGAGAGGAATTTGCTTTTCGCGGGTGGCGCCATCGGCGGGAACGGCGAGAGAGGAGGTCTGGGGTGAGGGAGGGCCAGAGGAAGCGTGGAATTCGAGGGCAGAAAGATCAATTGCGCGGAAAACGCGGCTCCCAACGGCTTATTTATGGCCATGGCATGGGGTGGCAGCGTGGGCCATGGGGAATTTTCAGAATTTCTGAGCATGCCATGCAGTGCCGTTGCGCCAGGATTTTTTTGGCAGGGCATTTTTCATTTCCTGGCGTGTTGTTTCGAGCCGGTAGCCGTTGAGCGTCAACGGTAATTGAGGACGGGCTTGCGGCCGTCTCTGGAATCAATTTCCGGGGCTTCCCATCCTGTGCCGGTGCTTTGGTCCCGGAGCCCGGGAATTTCGGGTGGGGATTCGTCATCGTAGTCCGCGATCCAGGCGCAGTGGGCTTGGCAGGAAGGGTGGATAGGCCCGAAGGGTTGATTCGCCCGCCCCGCACGGCGGTCCCTCCCTGCGGGCTCCGGGTTCGCCTGTGTCCCAAACCCCTCCGGGGCCCCCGGCGCTTTTTGGATAGCGAAGGGACTTTCGGGTGGAGGTGGGAGGCTGACCAAGCCGTTGATGCCGCTGTCGCTCCACCCTCCGGGCTGCCTGTCGGCAGAGTATATCCGCCCCCGTTCCCAAAAGCCAAGGAGGCGGAGCGGCCACCCGGTGGCTTTGAAGACTGCG
>JAYUWQ010000740.1:0-3333 GCA_043753485.1 bacterium | reverse complement strand
TGGCGGCTTTGCCTCCCGGCGCGACCGATTGCTCGATTCCGCTGGCGGAGATGAACCGCCGGAAGGCCAAGGGGGATCTGGTCCTCATCGTCTCCGATAACGAATCGTGGGCAGGCCGCCAAACCGGTCCGGCTACGGCGCTGATGGTCGAGTGGGAAGTCTTCCGGAAGCGGAACCCCGGCGCGAAACTGGTCTGTCTCGACATCCAGCCCCACGCCAGCAGCCAAGCCCCGGAACGGGCGGACGTGATGAACATCGGCGGGTTTTCGGACTCCGTTTTTGAAATCATCGCCGCCTTCGCGGACGGCACCCTGCGGGCTGACCACTGGGTCGGCGTGATCAATGCGGTGCCGCTCTGAGGAATAACGACCGTAGCAAGGCCATCCTGGCCTTGGATCAAGCGGCTGCCGTCCAATGGAACAAGGCCTGGAAGGCCTTGCTACGGGGGGCTGGCCCGCCGCTGAACTGAATCATCACCCCCACGGCTCGTGAATGCGCCGTAGACCACATTCTTACGACAACAAAGCAGGCTGTCTCCGGTTTTCCCGTCACGATCCCCAACTCCAACCCTGCCGGCGGATGGTCCGCTGGCGGGGTTCTCCCCTACAAATCATTTTTACGGGCCGAATGCCTGCCGTGACTACACTGTCTCTGTATCGTCCCGGTAAACCAACTCGTCGGCCCACCTTTTTCCTCAATAAAATCAGCATCAGAAAAGCCCGTGGCGAATGCCCGGCGGAACTACACTTCAACAGTATGCGGTCGCAGGTTCGAATCCTGCCGGAGTCTCCGGACTCCGTAGCTCAGCGGCAGAGCACATTGTTTCGCCAAATCCTCGTCGCTACCCTTTCCGGTGCGCCCTTTTCAAAGCACAAATCCTCCGCGGTGAATGCAGGAGATACTCCATTTATGTTGCAGGCTCGAGACCTGCCGGAATCCCCGGATTCTGTAGCTCAACCGGTAGAGCGAAATGTTTCTCCGTCCCCTTGTCACCGCTTCTCTTTTCAAATCATCCTGACTTTGCGGCGAATGCCTGTGAAACTACATTGGTTATTCCTGGGTTCGAATCCCGACACGGCCCCTCGCCGTGGGAATTCGTTTCACGCCCCTCGTCGCCGCTCCCTTTTATCATTTTATGAATCCACCCATCATCCATTCCACCGGCCTGGCCGAAGGCTTTATTCCGCTGCCTGAGTCGCAGGGAAAACCCATCACCGTGATCGGGACCGATGCCATCCGCACCGGATTTGATGCCAATTGCCTGCAGCAGGCCTTGAATTGCCGGATGGCTCCGGGCGTGACGGACGTGGTGGTGAACCCGGATGCCCACTCCGGTTATGGCGCGCCGATTGGCTGCGTCATGGTCTCGCCAACTCACATCTATCCTGGCCCGGTGGGCGTGGATATCAAGTGCTCCATGAGCCTGCTGCAACTGGATTTGCCGGAGGAGCATATCATCGACCGCAAGGTCCGCCGCGCGTTGATCGACGCCATCGTGGAACGCACGCCGACCGGCGCGGGGCAGGGGCAGCGTTCCGCGAGGAAGTCGCGTCAGGTGAGCCGTGCCCTGGGATTCCAGGCGGTGACGGAAGGAGCCAGTGCGGCGGTTTGTCAGGCGCTGGGGATCCCGCCGGAGTGGGCACTGCGTTGTGAGGATGCCGCCCACGTTGGACACGATGAAACGACCGGAGCCCTGGCGGAACGCATGGAATGGAATCTGGCCAACGACCGGATGCGGAACTTCGAGGACAAGATGCGGCAGTTGGGATCCTACGGCGGCGGCAATCACTTTGGCGAATGCGAAGCGGTAAGGCTGTCCGATGATCCGAAAGTGCAGCGTGCCGCCGAAGTCTTCGGTCTGCGCGACCGGAATGTCGCGTTCCTGAACCACTGCGGATCGCGCGGGTTCGGCAATGTGCTGGCGCAGAACCAGTTCAAGGATCTTGAGCGCAAGTTCGAAAAATGGAGCACTCCGTTCCCGGCCAATGACAAGAAGCTGGTTTACGCGCCGCTTGGAACACCGGAAGCCGATGCCTACATCAACGACATGGCGCTGGGCTCCAACTTCGCCACGGTGAACCATCTGCTGATCAATGCCCTCGTGCTGGAAGCCTTCCAGTCCGTGTTGCCGGGCGTGACCGGGCGGCTGGTGTATTTCATCAGCCACAACATCGCCCGTCAGGAAATCGTGGAAAACCAAAAGGCCTGGGTCCACCGCAAGGGAGCCACCCGCGCCGTGCCCGGCGGGCATCACTCGCTGGCGGGTACTCCCTTCGCGGAAACCGGTCACCCGATTCTCCTGCCCGGAAATCCCCGCGATGGCTCGGTGGTCATGGTCGCGCAATCCGGTGCGTCCAAAAGCTGCTGGTCCGTCAACCATGGGGCCGGCCGCGCTATGGGCCGCAAGGAAGCCGGCCGGCGCCTCGACCAGGAAACGGTGGATGCCGAAATGGAAACCCACGACATCCTGTCCAACTGCCGCCGGTACCCGATCGATGAATCGCCTGACGCCTACAAGGATTTCGCCGAAGTCCTGAAAAGCGTCGAACAAGCCGGCCTCGCCAAACCCGTGGCCACGCTGAAGGCACGGTTCGTCATCAAGGACAACGACAAGGCGGATGATTGAATCCGGAGATGCCAGTCTTTCCCTTTCCCGGGGGAGGGCTGGCATTTGCCATTCAGGGATTTACGGTCTGCGTCGTGGTGATCATCAGAATGGATTCAAGCACGGGATTTCCCGGCACCTGTGGTGAAAAACGGATCAGTGCACAGTCGTTGCCATTCGACAAAAAGCACCTTGCACTGAGACGGGTCGATTGGGTCTTGGGAAAAGTTCCGGCAGATCCTTTCGCCGGAGATGCTTCCTTTATGAATCTCCAATCCACATCAAGGTTCAGCCCGTCTCCGGTGGCAGGTTTGCTGCACAGCTTGATGAAGAGGCCCGGTTCCTGAAATTTAAGGTCGAATGGATCGGAAGGAGGCGAGGGCTTGTGATTTTCCCTCCAGGAACCACCACTTTTGAAAAATACTTCGCTCCCCGCCATGGCCGTGACTTTCGGATACGAAACGACGGAAATACCCGGTATCCCTTTTAAGGAGGAAAGCAACTTAGGGACTTCTCCGATCCAGGTTTGGGTCGGAGGCACTTGTTTTCCGGGCCAATCCACGCCCGGCTCCTTTTCGATGAAATGGACTTCGTAGGTGATCAATTTCGCTCCGTGCGGCAGAGGGCTATTGATGGGTGGCGCAGCCGTCTCTGCGGTCGATGGGCGGGTGGTGCGGCAGGAGATGAGCAGGGTCGCCGTTGCGAGCGTCATCAGTCCGGCGGCGGTC
>JAYUWQ010000739.1:0-8652 GCA_043753485.1 bacterium | reverse complement strand
GCGGTCGGCGGCCAGCCGGTGGGGATTCCGTGGACGATCCGCCATGCCTGCGAGGGAACGGCCGTGTTCGGCGCGACCGGCAGCGGCAAAAGCAGCGGCAGCGGCCGGATTATCGCGCTGTCGATGCTCCGGAAACAATTTGGCGGGTTGGTGCTGTGCGCGAAACCCGACGAGGCGCGGACGTGGAAACGCTATGCCCGCGAGGCGGGCAGGGAAGGGGACCTTGTTATTTTTTCGCCGGAGAGCGGGCAGGGGTTCAACTTCCTCGATTACGAATTGAGGCGGGGGGGCAGGGGAGCGGGAATCACCGAAAACGTGGTGGCGCTGCTGATGCAATGCGCGGAGACCGGCAACACCTCCGGACGTGACGCTGATGAAATTTGGAGCAAGGCGATGAAGCAGTTGCTGCGCAACGCCATTGATCTTTGCCGCCTGTCAGGCCGGACGCTGCGAATGGACCTGATCCACCGGATCGCCCTCGGGGGCAGGGAAGTGGAGGAGTTGGTGAACGAGGCCGGCGCGAGGGGGCTTGGTGATGGCGAACGGGACGACCTTGAGGCGGTGCGACGGTATTTTCTGATCGAATGGGCGAATATGGCGGAGCGCACCCGTTCCGGAGTGCTGATGAATCTGACTGCGATTTGCGACCCCTTTTTGCGGGGGACCCTGCGGGATTTATTCTGTCGGGAAACCACCGTCACGCCGGAGGACGCGTTCCTGGGGAAAATCATCGTGATCGATTTGCCGGTGAAGACGTTCAACGAGCTGGGGCGCTATGCTTCGGTGATTTGGAAATTTCTGTTCCAGCGGGCGGCGGAAAGGCGGGATGATCCGGACCGACCGTTATTCATTTTCGCGGACGAGTGCCAGTTGTTCGTAACCTCGACCGATGCGGTGTTCCAAAGCACGGCGCGGAGCTGCCGCACCGCGACCGTCTATCTGACCCAGAACACGCCCAACCTGTATGCCGAAATGGCGGGCGGCGGACCTTCGGGCAAGGCCCGCGCCGACGCATTGCTGGGGAACCTTCAGACGAAAATCTTCCATCAGAATTCCGATCCCGAAACTAATCAATGGGCCGCCGAAACGATGACGCGCAGCCTGCAGTCGCGGGCATCGGTGAGCGGCAACGTGTCGATTGGCCAGAAAGGAATTCCGCAGCCGCAGGCCGGATCTTCGCGGCAGGAAACATGGGAATTCGAAGTCGCCCCGAGGGAGTTCCTGCGCCTGGCGAAGGGCGGCCCTGAATTCGATTACGTGGTGACGGGGTTGTTGTTCCAGGGTGGAAGGATGTTCCCCAACGACCGGCATTGCATGGAGGTGGCATTCAGCCAGGGGGAGGAATGAAGCTGTTGGTCCCGCTCGTCCATTTTTTGCAGGTGGTGATCCCGCATGTGATTGCGCTGCCCGCCGTTGTGGTGTTCCGCCGCCGGTGGGGTGTGAACCACGCGACGTTTGCCCGGTTCATCATCGGCTGGATCATGGCCGTTCCGATCATGTTTCTCTCGCCGCTGGTGCTCGCCAACGAAAAGCTGAATGCCGCCCTCAACCGGGAAATCACCCGCTCCAACACGTTCATCATCCTGTTTGGAATCGTGTCAGCAGTGCTGTTCCTCACCGGGCGGATCAGGCTGGCGATGCGTCCTCCCTCCGGACTTTCGAACGACGTGGGCCGGGTTCGTTTCCTGCCGCAGGGGATGTTCTGGCAAATGGTGCCGACTCTGGTGCTTGTTGTGCTGGCGCTTGGCGATCAATTTCTTTGGAAGGAACTCCGGCCATTGTCCGCCCTAGGGGCGTTCTACGGATTGATGATGGCATGGGATTATCTGAAAGCCTGCCACAACGACCGGAAGCTGCGGGTCGGGGTGAACGACGCAGTGGTCCTGTCAGACCAAGTGAAGCCTCCGCCGTTCCGGCCCAACGATGACCCCGCACGGAGCGGGGAGGGGACCACCGGCGAGCTGGTGCGGATCTACGGCAGAAGCAGGAGAAGGTGATTCTATGGAGGCTTTGAAGCGGGTGTTTTTTCGAGCAGCGCCTTCACGTCGGTTGACGCGGCTAGTAGTCTGCCGCTCAACTCAGCGGGGATGTCCGAAAAACCAAATACACCGAAAAAGAAAACTAAAATGCCAGGCCCCCGTCCCCATGTAGGGAGGTCGGCGCAGCGTCGTAGTGGCCGGACATCAGCCATCGCCAAGGCGAAGCACTACGTTCACAGTATATCATTTAAGGTTTACGGGGAAGACGCACAAATGGCCAAGGTCATTGGAAACTTTTCCAATTTCTCCAACATTTGCCTCTACGCGCTCCGGGCATACTACAAGCTGCTGCGAAAGTTCTATGGGCCGGAAAACCCGCTTAGTCTGGAAACAGATCGGTTGGCTCCTCCCCCTCACGAATACCTCCTAGTCCCCCTCAAAGTCGAAAAATTCAAGGAATTGGCCGCACTATCTCAGAAGCTTGAGGCGGAAAATGGCAAACCCGTCAGCATCGAGCAACTCATGGCCAGAGCGGTCGCGGCCACTTCCGTCGGGGCACTGGAGAGGATGCCGGATCCTTTTCCGGAAATGACGGATGGCCTGTTTCAGTTTTACGCCGAGCACCTTCACGAAATCAAAATCGAAGAATAAAAAGTGTTGTTTCAGCCGCGAAGCCCGCTAGACACCCTATTTCGGAACTCGGCAGCGGACCACCCCTTCCTCCTTCGCGCGGTGCGGGGGAAGTTAACTTGGTGCAGATCTACAGCAGAAGCAGGGTAAGCGATTGATCCTTGCCCGTCTGAAAAATCGTGCGGCGGATTTTTGATGTGTGAGGTTGGGGGATGCGAAGCATTTCAGCAGGAGAGGACCGGCGCGTGGCGTTGCTGCGCGAGTTTGAACGCAGCGGGCTGTCCATGGCGGAGTTCTGCCGGCGGCGGGCAGTGGGCTACAGCACCATGGCCGCGTGGCGGCGGTCTTGCCGTGAGCGGTCGGCAGCGTTCGTGGAGGTGGAACCGCTGGAGAGCGGGGAACTCCCTGCCGTCCGGAGCACCGGCAGCCTGTGTGCGGAGCTGATGCTTCCGGGAGGGGCGGTGCTGCGGGTCTATCAGATCAACCCAACCGGAGGACGGGCATGATCTTCACGCGTGGATTGAGGGTATGTCTGGCAGCGCAGCCGGCGGACCTGCGCCGGAGTTTTGAAGGGCTGGCGCTGCTGGTGCGCGGAGCTCTGAAGGAGGATGAGCGGTCCAGTCAGATCTTTGTTTTCACGAATAAGCGGAGGGACCGGATCCGGCTGCTGTATTGGGACGGGACTGGGCTTTGGCTCATGACGAAAAAGCTCGAGGCGGGGAATTTTTCGTGGCCGAAGGTGCCGGAGGGGGCGGCGAAAATCGCGCTGCGGGCGGAAGCCCTCGAAATGTTGTTGAGTGGCCTTGATCTGAAGGGAGCGCGGATGCGGCCGTGGTATGAGGATCCGTCGGCGGCAGCTCCGGCCGCAGGTGGTTCCTGACGGAAATTCCCGCATTCGGGCGGGGTGCTGGAAAAATAAAAATCATCCTGCCACCACATTTTCCTGGTCCGGTGGTTTTGCTTGATATAAAAGCAGGGCATGACGGAACTGGAAGCCGCCCAGCAGCAACGCATCGCCACCCTTGAAGAGGAGTTGGCGGTGATGGCACGGCAGCTCGCGGCGCTGACGCGGTATGTGTTTGGCAGGCGCAGCGAGCAGACGCCGCCGCCGGTGCCCGGGCAGTTGGATTTGAATCTGGAAACGGAGTCCGGTGAGGAACGGCCTGCTGCGCCGGCCCCTCCTGACAAGCCGAAAGGAGGCAGCCGCAAGGGCCGCAAAGTCCGGGCCCAACGGCTGCCGGACCACCTTCCGGTGGAGGAAACCGTCATCATCAATCCACTGGTGGCGGCCGATCCCGGCAACTGGAGGGAGATTGGCCGGGACGTGTCCGAGCGTCTGGAGCGCATTCCCGGCAAGCTGGTCATCCTGCGCGTGGTGCGTCCGGTTTTTACCAGGAAGGACCAACCCTTCGCCGCCCCGGTCACCGCGCCCGCCCCGCCGCAGTTCCTTCCGGGCAGCTTCCTGGGGCTCCAGCTGATGGTGGATCTGGTGCTGGGCAAATATCTTTACCACCTCCCCCTTTACCGTCAGGGCAAAGCCCTGGAATGGGAAAGCGGTGTCAAAATATCCAATGCCACGCTTTGCCAGACCATCGGCAGAATCGCGCAGGAGGTCGAGCCCGTGGTCCAGGGCATGGCCGATGCCCTGTGGCATGCGCCCTGCGTGCAGTTCGACCTTACCCCGGTGCGCTGTCTGAGCCGGGAACATGCGGGAGGCTCGTTTTTGGGGCAGATGTGGGTGGCGGCGGTGCCCGGCGCAGATGTGCTATACAATTGGGATCAAAGTAAAGCCGCCAGCGTGGCCGAAGGCATCATCCCGCCGTGGTTCAAAGGCATCCTGCAGACCGACGGCGGTCCGGAGGTGATCTGTTATTTGAAAGGAGGCAAAAAGCGGCTCAAGCCGCCCCCGGGCATCCCGCGCGCGGGTTGCTGGGCCCATGTCAGGAGAAAGTTTTTCGAAGGGGCCAAAGCCGGCTGTCCCCTCTGCGCCCGGCTGCTCAAAATCATCAACGTCCTTTACCGCATCGAAGGCCGGGCGCGTGAACTCGGACTGGAGCCGGAGCAACGTGCCCTGCTGCGCCAATCCCGCGCCCGCCGCGTCGTGGCCGGACTGCGCCGCCGCCTCGGGCGCACCGTGCTCGCCGAGCGGCCGCAAAGCCCGGCCGGCAAGGCCTGTTCCTACGCGCTGGGACAATGGCCGGGCCTGCTCCTCTACCTCGATCATGGAGTCGTCGAGATCGACAACAACAGCGTGGAGAACGCCATCCGCCCGTGTGCCGTTGGCAAGAAAAACTGGCTGTTCATCGGCGATGTCAAAGCTGGCCCCCGCACGGCCATCTTCTACAGCCTCATCGGCAGCTGCCTGCGGCGCGGCCTCAATCCGCGGGCCTACCTCCACTGGCTCTTCACCCGCATCGCCGCCGAAGGCACCCATGCCCCGCACACCCTGACCCCCGCCGCCTACGCCACGATCACCAAGCCTGCACCGGCAACGGAAACGGCCCAAGCCGCCTGACCCCTGCCAAGCTGACCACCGGCCCAGCACGCTGAATATGGGCACGCGTCAAACGCTTACGAAGCAGGTTCATCCGCTCCAAATCATCGTGGCCGCCGAACGGCGGGGGTTGTTGTGGGCGTGCCTTTTGATAAGATCCCGCAACGGCAGATCAACCTTTCCCCTCGGGAAAATATCCTTAATGCCCCAATATCGCATCGTTTTCCATCACTGCGGCGACCTCAGGTTGCTTGGCGATGGCATCGATCACCGCACGGCTTGCGTTGATCGAAAATTGTCCAAACCGTGGGAACACAACGACGTCCTTGATCTCTCCCAGAAACTTGACGCGCTCCGTCAGCGCCTTGACGGCCCGCTTGGTTTTTCCGGCGACCGGCAGTGTTCCCTTGGGAACTTTTAAATCCACCACCACGACCCGGTAGTCACTGGGATTGATTTTGGATTTTGCAGCCATACTGTAGAATGATGCCCGAAAGGGCATTTTTCAAGCGTGCATTTGTCCATCCCGACCGCGTAGGCCTGTGGTTTTTCATCCGATCAGGAGCTTCAAGGCCCTGGCCGCATCTGGCAGTCCTGCCGTGGCCCGCCCTTGATCGGCTGGCTTCAGAGGACCGGCGGCGCCTCGGATCGCGGCCTCGACCTGATCCACGGTCGCTTTTGGACGGGCTTCGAATAGCAAGGCCGCCAGTCCCGCGATATGTGGCGTCGCCATGCTCGTCCCATCCATCTTTTGATATCTTCTGGTGCGGGGCTTGGCGGAAAGAATGCCTACCCCGGGGCCAGCCAAATCCGGCACCAACCGATCTTGGGGCCGTGCAAATTCCTGACTCGACGAAAATTCCGCAATCCGGCCATTTTCCCCCAATGCCCCGACTGAGAGGGACTCCACATAGTTGCCGGGGGAACGACTGGTTCCCGCCCCTTCATTCCCTGACGCGATGATGGGAAGAATCCCATTGGCGCGCAGGATTCCGACGATGCGCAAAAAGTAGTCCGTATAGGCCCGGAACCCCAGAGACATACTGAGCACCCGCACTTTTTGATCCAAGGACCATTCCAAAGCACCCAATACCCGCGCCAGAATTTGGCCTCCCTCAATACACAACGCACTCGCCAATTGTGAACCCGGAGCGACTCCGACATGCTTGCCCCGCACCGGCCGTCCGGCGATAGTGGCCGCCGTATGCGTGCCGTGCTCCGCACTGTCCCAAGGCGCAGGCGTTGGCTTGAGCGGGCTGCCCATCAGATCGAATTCCACAAAAGCGCCGATGGCTCCAACCAAGGTTGGATGCGTTCCATCCACTCCCGTATCCAAGTGCGCCACCCTCACCCCTTTGCCCGTCAGGCCCTGCTTCCACAGATAGTCCACTCCCATGGCTTTGAGTCCCCAAGTCAATTTAGTGGTCGGAAAAGCCGCCGCTACCACGATTTCCGGTTTGATCAGGCTCATCGCCGGAGCGCCATGGATTTTGGATGCCCCGAGCTTTTCCCCGTTCTTGGTCAATTCCGCGAAGCCAGCCGGATCGACCGTGCCCAGCATCACCCCCAGCTTGGGAAACACCCGGTAGGGCAATCCTTTGGCCTTCCCGGTGGAAGCCGCCAGTGCGCTCAGTTGGGACACCTCCCCGGCGCTGAATGCACCGCTGAGCGATTTGGCTGCTGCATTGGTTTGCTTCAAATCCCCCTGCTTCAGTTCCACCAGCACCTGAGTGCTGCCGATGGCGTCCAGTTCCGCCTGGCATTGGGATAAGGAAGGTGAGAGCATGATGTTGGTGGTGGAATTGGTTGGTAAAGGAAAAAGTAAACCTACAAGCTTTTGATGACTTGATCAAAAAGCCCGGCGACTTTCACGAAGCCTTTGGGCACAAGATGAAGTTCATCATGCCACTCGTTATCCTGAATCACCGGGCGGCAGTCGATGTAAAACAATTGGCCGCGTCTCCGATTCGCCAATTCCCGCAATTCGTTATTATAGATGGCCAGAAAATCCGTGATGATCGGGCGGGCTTCCGCCATCGTTTTGTATCCCCGGGCTTTGGTGGACGGTTTCAACCAAGGTCCCGCTACTTTCCAAAATGCAGGCCTGCCATCCGGAATGGCATTTCCATATCCATGGAATATTACCGGCACCTTCAAGGACGCCATGGCGGAGACAAAGCCATCGATTTGCGCCACCAGTTCCTTGGCGAACTTCCGGACGCCTGCCGAGTTCAGCGGCGGTTTGCCTGATCCCTTTGGATTGATCAACAGAAACAGCTCGCTGGTGGAAGCGGGGTCGCGTCCAACGTAATCATTGCCCCCGCCGGAAAAGAGAAAAGCCTTGGGCTTGTGCAGCCGCGCCAGATTGACAAAAAATTCTATGTTCTCAGGTTGGCACATTCTGCTGACTACGTCGCCCCGCTTGGAGTCCCTCACCACAGCATAACCATAAGTGGATGCCAAGGCATCCAGCACGTCACTTCTTGCCGAATTAAAGAGAGGAAACGGGAAATCAAACCACGAGTCGCCTTCCGCCAGCAACTTCACGGCTCCCTCCGCCTCACGTTTACCGAAGAGCGCCGCACGGGCCTCCGCCCTGGCTGGCAGGTGGGGGTATTTCGAGATCAGCGCGGGCAGGCTCAACTCATAGTCCTCCGATTTCACCTCCGTATCTTTCATTTTTGCAGGATCGATTAATAGCTTTTGGATCTGGGCCGCCGCCAGCGGGCGGAAAGCCGAGGAAAGCAACTCATTCAAAGTCGCCGCTCCTGGTGCGACTTTTGCCGCCACATCTGCCACCGTTTCACTTCCTTTGCCCTTTCCTTGCTTTTTCACTTTGGGCTTTCCGCTGGCGGATATAGCCACCCCGGCCCCGGCTCCAATCGTCGCGGCCACCTCGGATCCTGGGATTTTCCGGTTGGGGAAAAGCGCCTGCACTTGCGCCATACCTCCCCACGCAGCGAACAATTTCCCCGCCTCATTCTGGATTTTATTCTCCGAGAGAGGAAAAGATATTACCGAGTTCGGAAAGACCAGATAGAAAAAGTCCTTCCGGCTCATTCCGCCGCTCACCTTTGGCGGATGACTCGACTTCCTCGGATCAAACCCCAGATTCAGAGACGCTCTCAGCGAGGCTTCGCCCACGGACCGTCCCGTATCGGCATAAATGGCTCCCGTCCATTGCCCGGTTTTCAGATCTACTACCACGGCACAGTCACCGCCTTTGATCCTCGGGTGGGCGGCCCCCGCATCCGGAAAGGGTGAAGGCAGCACAATATAGGAAATCGCCCCGGCGTCCACATAGCGGGCTGCATCATCCACCTTCTTTTTCCCGTCCTGGTAGCTGGTTGCGGAAATGTAGTAACCCGGCAACGGTCCCACGGCTCCATTTACTCCTTGGATCCCCGGCAGGTCTGATACTTTTACGTTGACCAGCCAGTCATAGGCTTGGGTATTATTGTCCGGCGGCTTCCTGTCCTTGGGGTGGTAGGCCTGCGGAGATCCATCCAGGTCGATCTGAAGATCAGAAACAAAAAAGTAACCCGGCTG
>JAYUWQ010000738.1:0-8652 GCA_043753485.1 bacterium | reverse complement strand
GTCTTCACAGCCAGCCAATTGGCCCCGGCGTGGAAGCCGGAGGTCCTCAAAGTCATGGACCGTGTGGCCAAGACCGACGATGGCCGCACCAAGGCCCTGCATACCTTCGCCTATTATGAGTTGCTGCGGAACCGGGCGATCCCCTCGGTCCGGCTGAAGCTGGAGGACAAAACCACCCGCACCATTCCTCCGGTCGCCTGGTTCCTCGATGCCCTCCTCTTCCCGGAAGTGGCCAACCGTTATCCCATCTTCAATGTGGAGGACAGTGATGCCCTCCTTCAGGTCGGCCTGAATCCCCATGACAAGCGCCGCGACAAATATGCCTATGAAGAGTTGGCCCCCGCCCGGGAACAGTTTTTTGCGGCCCGCACCCGCCTCGCGGAAGTTCCCTCGGAAAAACAAAGCCGGCTGGACCAGCAGGTCAACAACCTTGCCACAAACCTGATCCGTTATGAGGACCTGATCAATTTCCTCAACTTTGCCCGCAAAGGCATCGAAGTCCCCAAGGACTTCGCGGATGAGCCGCTCAAATCCAAGGCCGGTCAGAGCGTCCCGCTCAGTGAGGCCCTGGCCGGCTTGAAGGAATCCGCCACCTTCAAGAATTTCATGGCTGCTGCCCGCACCGGTGACCGGTCCCCCATGCCTCCGTTGCTGCAAAGCATCGACCTTTTTCTGCGCGATACCAGCAGCATCACCTGGTATGCCCCACCCACCGCCGACCAGCCGGACGCCTGGGTGCCGGCCGGAGGATTGATCCGGGACTACCTGACGGATGGCCCTCATGCAGCCAGTGCGCTCGGCCACCTGCAGATGTTGGAAAAACTGGCCGCCCTCGCTGCCGATCCTGCCAAAAATGAGGAACTCCAGGCCGCCGTCCTCGCCATGGGGCAGGGTCTCATCGCGGATGCGGAAAAATCCAATACCTACAAAAAAGTTCCCCTCGATCATGGTTATTTGAAGGCCGGTCTCTTTGGTTGGGCCAAGTGGGTCTTCCTCTTCCTTTTCCTGCTGCTTTCCCTGTCGTGGCTGGCGCCCGCCAGTGGATGGGGCCGCATCCTCACCAAGCTCAGCCTGTGGGGCGGTTTCGCCGGTTTTGGCCTGATCTTCACCGGGATTGCCTGGCGGGTGCTTATCACCGGCTGGGGACCCATCACCAACATTTACGAGACCATCCCCTTCATCACCCTCATGGCGGGCGTGTTTGCCTTGTGCATGGAACTGATTTTCAAGAACCGCATTCCTCTGATTGTCGCGATCACCTGCGGAGCCGCGGGCATGTTCCTCGCCGGCCGGTTTGAAGCAGGCGATGCCGCCGACACCATGCCCAGTCTGGTGGCGGTGTTGCGCAGCAACTACTGGCTCTGGACCCATGTCACCACCATCAATATTGGCTATGCCACGGTGCTGCTCGCGGCGATCTTCTCCATGATCTACATTTTCTGCCGCCTCTTCGATATCACCCGGCAGAACAAGGCTCTCTTCCGCATGTTGACCCAGAGCGCTTATGGGATTCTCTGTTTTGGCCTCGTTTTCAGCCTCATCGGCACCATCCTCGGCGGCATCTGGGGGAACGATTCCTGGGGCCGCTTCTGGGGATGGGATCCGAAGGAAAATGGCGCGCTGGTCATCGTGCTGTGGTGTCTCGCCGTGCTGCACATGCGGCTGGCTGGCTGGATCAAGGAGATCGGGCTGCACCTCTGCACCGCTTTTGGGGCGAATTTCTGTATCTTCTCATGGTTTCATGTGAATGTGCTCAATGTGGGCCTGCACAGCTACGGCTTCACCCAGGGGCTTGAGGAAAAACTCATTCTGGCCTACAGCATCATCAGCCTCGTGGTCATCCTCGGGGCGGTGGTCAAACTGTTGGAAACCCTCGCCCACAAACAAGCCGGCCCGACCGTGACTCCCGGGTTGACGGTGACCAAGGATAGCGCTGCGGCGGCCGCCTGACAGTCCGTTTGATGGAACTCCCGCCGGAGCCACGTTAAGGGGGAGTATGAAACATCCCGCCGCACTTCTCCTGCTTGCCCTGTCCTCTGCTGCCGCCGCGGAACCCCGGTTCGAACCGCAGATGGTCGATGCGGCCATCGGGATCGGTTATGGGCTCGCCATTGGCGATGTGGATGGTGACAAGAAACCTGATATCCTGCTGGCCGATGCCAAGGAAATCGTCTGGTATCAGAATCCGGCGTGGAAGAAACACCGGATCACCGGAAGCCTGACAAAGCGCGACCACGTCTGCATCGCGGTCCGGGATGTTGATGGCGATGGCAAGGTGGAGGTCGCCGTGGGGGCACAGTGGAATCCCGGGGAAACCTCGAATGAGGCCGAAAGCGGAGCCGTGTTTTATCTCCAGCGCCCCACTGCCGGGGAGGGCGATTGGACGGCGGTGGCCCTGCCTCACGAACCGACCGTGCACCGGATGGGCTGGGTGGAAAATGGCGCGGGCAAACCTTGTCTGATGGTGGTGCCATTGCACGGACGGGGCAACAAAAACGGGGCAGGGGAAAATGGGGTGCGGATCCACACCTTCGCCTTTCCGGCGCAACCGGCCGATCCGTCCGCATGGAAACCGCAGTTGTTGACGGACCGGCTGCACATCACCCACAATTTTGATCTGCAGCCGGTGGGGCAGGGCGAAGCCATGGTGGTGGCCGGCCGGGAAGGGTTTGCCGAAGCCAGGCCCCAGGGGGACGGATGGGAGACCGCTCATCCCAGCCTGACAGATCAGCCGGGCACCGCGGTTGCCTTTGCGGGAATTGGTGAAATCCGCTTCGGTCCGGTTGGTGGCGACATGGCCGCAGGATCAGCGATCGCCGCCATCGAACCCTTTCATGGTCCCCACCTGGCACTTTACGAAAAGGATCAGGCCACCCGCGAATGGAAACGGCAGGTGCTGGATTCCACCATGAACCAAGGCCACGCGCTCGCCTGTGGCCATCTGCTGGGACTGCCGCGCCAGCAGATCATCGCCGGTTGGCGGGAACCGAACGCCGATGGCGCGTTCGGCATCCGGATCCATTGGCAGGAAAAGGCCGGTGGGCCTTGGCAAAAAGCCTGGATCGCCGCCGGCAACTCCATGGCCTGCGAGGATCTGAAACTGGCCGATCTTGATTCAGACGGACAGTTGGATATCATCGCCTCCGGGCGATCCACGAAAAATGTGGTGATCTACTGGAACCGGACTCCGGTGCCTTGACCGTCGGCAGGAGCCTGGGCAGTCAGTAATCTTCCGGAGTATCCAGAATGTGCTGGAGGCGTTTTTGCAATTCCCCGGAAAGCTCCGGGTAGGCCGCTGACTGACCGAGCAGGCCGACGCTGGCGAGATCCCTCAGATGCATCCGGTCCTTGTCGCGCCATGCAGTCAACTTCATGCGGACCAGTGCGGGGAGGCTCACAAGGGTAAAGCCTTCGGCGGATTCGCTCTCGTTCACATCGGGGCTCGGTTCGGGGCTATCCCGGGTGGTCTTTTCACCGGCGGGGATGATATGGACGGCATCGCGCACTTTGGCTGCGGGACCGTCAAGGAAGATATCCATGTGTCCACCCTGCCCGAGGGAGGCGAGACGCCGATGTACAAAGCCCGCTGCTGAAAGGGCCGCCGTAGCGGCCTCCAAGTCTGATAGCCGCAGGAGAATATCGACATCGCGGGTGTTGCGGACGGCGCTTTCATCGACGGTTGAAACCCATGCCGCCACGGCATTGCCGCCCACCACGGCGTAAGGCACTTTGGCGGTTTCCAAAGCGTGCGCGGCGCGCAGCAGGCGTTGGCGCACTTGCTCCACAGCATCGCTCATACGTTGCCAGGAGACTGGGATGAAGGTGGCTGGCATATCATGAATTTAAACGACCCTCGTTCAGATTCCGGAAAAATACAGGAAACACCATCATCGCGTTCAAGTTTGCGGGTCACGACTGGTTCAGGGCTGCAGCGGATAACTCGCGTCCTCATACTCGCCCGGGCGGATGGGGGCGGCTTGCGGGCCGGGGTTGCTGAAGCTGACCGTCCCATTGATGCTGACATTGGGCTTGAACCGGGCCAGGCCTTTTACGGTTAGCTTTTGGCAATGGAGCAGGCTGGGGATGGCGTCGGCGAGCAGGATGTCGAGACCGTCCACCAGTTTGTAGTGGGTGTTGTCGAGGTTGACTTCCGGGGGCACACCGTGGCGTTCGGGATGGAGTTCGAGGCGGAAGTCGGGAGTGAGGCGGCAGGCGTCGGACCGGATGATGAGAAGGTCGCTGGTGGTTTTCACCGGGGCAAAGCGGGCGCGGCTGACTTCGATGGCGGCGGCTCCGGGGAAGGACTCGATGGCCGCACCCATGGCGGTTTCGAGTTGATAGACTGCTGGGCTGTTTTTATCGCGGGGGTCGGCGGTCTTGCTGTTCCGGATCATGGGAAGCGGGATCAGGCCGCCGTGTTTGGTGAGGGTTTCCTTGAGGAGGTCGAGCCGGATCCACAGATTGTTGGTGTTGAAGAAGCGGTGGCGGCCGATGTCCTGGAAGGCCTCGGCATCGGCGTCCGGGCACTGGGCGCTTTCGCGGAGGATCAGACGGCCGTCACGCGGGCGCAGGGCGAGGTGGCCGCCCTTTTTGTCAGCGGCAGTGCGGCGGGTGACCTCCATGAGGAAGGGGGCTCCACTTTCCGCGAACCAGGCCAGTAGGGCCGGATCGAGGGTGGCTCCGAGATTGTCGGAATTGGAAACAAAGGCGTAGGTGATCCCTTCGGCGAGCAACTTGTCCAGCCTGCCGCTGCCGGCGAGGCTGGCGTAGAGGTCGCCGTGGCCCGGGGGGCACCATTCGAGGTCAGGATGCTCCGGCCAGCTGAGGGGAGTGAGGGAATCGGTCAGGATTTTCGGGACCCGGTTCTGGAGGAACTCGAGTTCCTCCGGGGCGCCGAGTTCAGGGTAGTTGGCCAGCAGGGCGCGGGTGTCTTCCGAAGTGGAAAAGCTGTTCATCAGGAGGAAACGCGGCACCGGACCGCCGCCGGTGGACTGGCGCAGGTGGAGGATTTGGCGGGCGATCAGATCAAGGAAGCTGAGGCCCTCCCGGACTGTCAGGAGGCTTTTGGCTTTCTCCAGACCCATCCCGGTGCCGAGGCCTCCGTTGAGTTTGATGACCACGGTTCGGCGCAGCAGCGATGTCAGGGTGGCGGCGTCGGGGACGGGCAGGGTTTCCGCACTGGGCAGGCTCTCGACGGGCGCGAGATCCGTTTCAGGGATGAGGCCCGTTTCGTTGCGTTCGAGGGCGCGGAAGTTGCCTTCAAAGGCCCGGATGGCGGACTCGCTGAGGCCGTCTGCGTGCATCTTTTCAGCGAAGGGAGTGAAGCGGTCGGACATAAAAGGGAAGGGAGTTCAGGAGGCGGGATACTCCGCTGTTATTGATGGAATGAGGCTCCCCCGTCAACCTTGTTCGGTCATAAGGGTAACGGGCAAGCCGGGTAAGCAGCAGGAGTGGGAAATGTGGCGGAACGTCAAATTGTGGCTTGGTCATGAGCGCGGGCGGCCTACAGTCGCGTCCATGATCAAACGATTCCAGATCCGGAACGGCGGCCGCTTTATGATTGGGGTGCTGGCCCTGGCGGGCGGCGCGGCGCCGTCAGCCCCGGCGGCCGGGGTGGTGGAGTCAGCCATCACGGAATTTTCAGCCGACCGCCGGGCGGTGGCGGCGGCGTATGCGGTGCCGTGGGCGGAGGACGCGCTGGACCGGGATGCGGCCTTGCTGACGGATTGGCAGGGAAAGGTGGAGTCGGTAAATTACGGAGTGCTGGCCCAAGCGGAACGGGTGGACTGGCATCTCCTGCGCTCCCATCTGGCCGGGGAGCAGGAGACCCTGACTCTGGAGCGCGCCCGATTGGGCGAAATGGAGCCGCTGTTGGCCTTCCGGCGGCCGCTGCAGGAACTGCTCGGCCGGCAGGAACTTCGTCAGGACATCGACCCCCAGGCAGCGGCGGGCGTGCTGGCGCAGGCGCTGAAGGAGGTGAAGGCGTTGCACAAACGATTGGAGGAAGGACGGGCCAGGGATGCGCCGGCGGAGGCCTTGAAGCCGGGTCCGGTGCTGGCCAGCCGGACGGCGGGGGCGATGGATCAACTGCGGGAGGCCATGGGCGAATGGTTCAAGTTTTACCATGGCTTCCAGCCTGACTTTTCATGGTGGGTGCGGCAGCCGCACGAAGCCCTCGCCAAAGGGCTGGAGGAAACCGCCACCTACCTGCGGAAGGAAGTCGCGGGATTGAAAGGAGAGCCGGATGATCCCCTGATCGGCGACCCCATCGGGGCCACGGCCTTGGCGGCCCGGATCACCCGCGAAATGATCCCGTATTCCGCAGACGAATTGCTGGCGCTGGCGGAGCGGGAGTTCGCCTGGTGTGAGGGGGAACTGCAAAAAGCCGCCGCTGCCATGGGTTGTCAGGATGGAAAAGAGGCCCTCGCCAGAATCAAGGCGGCCCACGCCGCGCCGGGCGGCCAGGCCGCGACCGCGGTGGCGGCGGCCCTGCAGGCGATGCGGTTTGTGGAGGAGAAGGAATTGGTGACGATCCCGCCCCTTGCGGGCGAGACGTGGCGGCTGGGGATGCTGGGGGTGGAGCAGCAGAAGAGTCTGCCCTACGCCGTTTACTCCGATCCGCGGATGCTGGTGGCTTATGCCCATGAGTCGATGTCCCATGAGGACAAACTGATGTCCATGCGCGGCAATAATGCGGCCTTCCTGCACATCGTGACCCCGCACGAACTCATCCCCGGGCACCATCTGCAGGGCTTCATGGCGAGACGCCATGCGCCGCACCGGCAACTCTTCCGCACCCCGTTTTTCGTGGAGGGCTGGGCGCTGCATTGGGAGATGTTGCTATGGGATCTGGGGTATGTGGCCTCGCCCGAGGAAAAGGTGGGAGCGCTCTTCTGGCGGATGCACCGCTGTGCGCGGATTATTGTGAGTCTGAAGTTCCATCTGGGCGCGATGACGCCGGCGGAGATGGTGGATTTCCTTGTGGACCGGGTGGGGCACGAGCGCACCGGGGCCACCGCGGAGGTGCGGCGTTATATTGGCAGCAGTTACGGGCCGCTTTATCAGGCCGCCTACATGCTGGGCGGTCTGCAATTGCGCGCGCTCTACCAGGAACTGACCGGGCCGGGAAAGCTGACCCCGCGGGCGTTCCATGATGCCGTGCTCCAGCAGAATGCTATCCCCATGGAAATGATCCGGGCCACCCTGACCGGCGCGGAGTTGCCCCGCGACTGGAAGCCGTCCTGGCGGTTTTGAGGTGGCGCGGGTTTCACCGTCATGGTGACGCTCCCCGGGAAGCTCAAGGTTTGCCCAGCAGCTTATTGATATCCGCCGCGCTGGCGTTGCTGTTGGAAATGCGGTCGCGGATGGCCCTTTCCTGACTGGACAGGCGCTCCGGACGGGCATCACCCAGCCTCGGGGCATCGCGGCCGTCCTCGAGCGCCTTTTCCGCCGGGCGATAGTTGCTGGTGCGGGCAGTGCGGTCCGCTCCCGTGAAGTCCTTGGTATTGGCCATTTTGGTGGCATCGGCGTTGTCCTTCACGGCCGCTTCCCGCCCGCCTTCGCGGTACAGCACGTCTCCTTCCGGGCGGTCATCGGTATCAAATAGCTTATCCGTCCAGGTCCGGCCTTTGGGATCCCCTTTCCATGATTTCGCGGCGAAGTCCTTTTTGCCGCCATACTCGCGCGTCAGGAAATCCTTGCTTTTGGTGAACTCCTTCTGGCTCTGCGACTGGAGTTTCCCGCCAAACATCTTTTCACTCATCGCGTTCAGCCCCTCGGATTTGTTCTGCTGATACCCAAAGGGGTCCTGATTGGAAAAGCGGGACTCGCCACTGGATCCCTGGGCTTCCAGTCCGGTCACGGTAGGCCCGGCCAGCACCGTACGCTCGGTCTGGCAGGCGGTGACCGCGCCCAGCAGGCTGACGGCGCAGAGGATCCGGATCAATTTCATAAAGGGGAGTCTGCCGGAAAACCTGGGGAGGTGCCAGTGTGATTTCTCGGCCCGCAGGAAGCGCTCCCAGGTGGGGGTTTTGTCCCCATCATGGCGCGGGTCATGTTTTTGGAGGCCACTACCAGGCATTCTCAAGGCACGGGTGACAACGCCGGCTCCTCGGTCGCGATCAGGGAAGTCCGGCAGAGATTGGCATAAAGGCCATCCTGACGGAGCAGTTCCTCGTGGGTGCCCTGCTCGGTGATCTGCCCGAGATTCAGGACATAGATGCGGTCGGCGTGGCGCACGGTGCTTAGGCGGTGGGTGATGACAAAGGTGGTGCGGTTGACCATGAGGCGCTCGAGGGCCTGCTGGATGAGGCGCTCGGTCTCGGTGTCGACGCTGGCGGTGGCTTCGTCCAATAATAGGATCGGCGGGTTCTTCAGCAGGGCGCGGGCAATGGAGAGACGCTGTTTTTCGCCGACGCTGAGGCGCACCCCGCGTTCGCCGACCTGGGTGCTGAGCTGCTCGGGGAGCCGTTGCACAAAAGGCGTGGCATTGGCGGCTTCCAGCACCGTCCAGAGTTCTTCATCGGTGGCATCGCGTTTGGCGATGAGGAGGTTTTCCCTCACGGTGCCATTGAACATGAAACTCTCCTGGGTGACATAACCGATGGCGCTGCGCAGGCCCGGCTTGCTGAGGGTTTTGATGGATTGGCCGTC
>JAYUWQ010000737.1:0-3339 GCA_043753485.1 bacterium | reverse complement strand
GGCCAACCGGGCGACGAGGCCTTTTTCCCCATCGCCGTGTGGCTGCAGGATCCCCGGAATGCGCCGCGTTATCAGGCCGCGGGGATCAATCTTTATGTAGGGCTCTGGAAGGGACCGACGGAATCACAGCTGGAGACCCTCACCAAAGCCGGCATGCCGGTGATCTGCGACCAGAGCGCCACCGGCCTCGCCCACCGCAGCAATCCCATCATTGCCGCCTGGATGCATGGCGATGAGCCTGACAATGCCCAGGCCCTTCCCGGCGGCAAAGGCTATGGCCCGCCCATCCTGCCGGAAGTGATCGTCAAGGATTACACCCGCCTCCGGGAGGCCGATCCCAGCCGGCCTGTCCTGCTCAATCTCGGCCAGGGCGTCGCCTTCGACAATTACATCGGCCGGGGTGTCCGGCGCAATCATCCGGAGGATTATGCCAGTTACCTCAAAGGCTGCGACATCGCCTCGTTCGACATTTATCCCGTGGTGCATGACTCCCCAGAAGTGTCAGGCAAGCTGGAGTTCGTCGCCCGCGGGGTGGAGCGGCTCACCCAATGGACTGATGGAAAAAAGCCCGTCTGGAACTGCATCGAATGCACCGACATCGACGGCATCGGGCGCAAGGCCACCCCGGCGCAGGTGCGTTCCGAAATTTGGATGGCCCTGATCCGCGGGTCGCGGGGCCTCATCTATTTTGTCCATCAGTTCAAACCCGTCTTCAAGGAGTCCGCCCTGCTCAGCGATCCGGAAATGCTGGCCTCCGTCACCGCGATCAACCGGCAGATCAAGGAACTGGCCCCCTTCCTCAACCGCCCCTCTCCGCCGGACGCCCTCACCGTGAGCAGTCCCTCCGGCTCCCCGGTCATCGCCGTGCTCAAGGAATCCCAGGGCACCACCTGTGTCTTCGCGGTGAATCTGACCCCGGAACCCGCCACCGCCGTCTTCACTCTGAAAAACGCCACCGCTTCCAAGGCCCGGGTCCTGGAGGAATCACGCCACTTGGAAATAGCCGACCGGACCTTCAAGGATTCCTTCGCCCCCTACGCGGTGCACCTCTACCGCCTGGAATAGAGGTGTTATTAAGACGCACCCGTGTCCGGGCTCCACCCCGGCCGGGAGCCGCCGCGGCAATTTTCCTTTTCCTGCAAAAGGAAAGATTCATCGGCCCCTTTGGCCCGTATAAATCTCCCGTGAATCCCTCCCTCCCAGGCCTGCCGCCCGGGCCCTCACCCCAACCATGATCCACCCCTCACCCTGACTCTTCCCATGTCCCCTGCCCTCCGCTCCCTCCTCTGTTCCTCCGGCCTGCTCCTCCTCCCGACATCCTCCAGCCCCGGTGCCCCGTGGCCCGGCTGGCGGGGGGCCGATGGCTCCGGCATTTCCAGCGAAACCGATCTCCCCCTCACCTGGAATTCCACCACCAACGTGAAGTGGAAAACCCCGCTGCCCGAGCGGGGGAATTCCACCCCGGTCGTCCACGGCGACCGCATCTTCATCACCCAGGCCGTCGGCAACGGGCGTTTCATCATTTGCTACTCGCGTCAGGACGGGAAGGAACTTTGGCGGGCCGGGGCCACCGGCGTCGCCCCGGAGCCCAGCCATGACACCAATCCCTATTGCTCCGCCTCCCCCGTGACCGACGGCGAGCGCGTCTATGCCTGGTTCGGTTCGGCAGGTCTGTATTGTTTTGATCTGGCCGGCCAGCAGCTCTGGCACCGCGATCTCGGTGAGCACCGGCACGAGTGGGGTTATTCCTCCGGACCGGTCCTGCATGGTGATCTGTGTTATCTCAACTTCGGCCCCGGCCCCCGCACCTTTCTGCTCGCGGTGGACAAGCGCACCGGCCGCGAGGCCTGGCGGCAGGATTCTGGCAAATTGGAGGTCACTCTGCCCCGCAACGATGGCTTCGGTGCCAAGGATGGCGTGGTCGGCTCCTGGAGTTTGCCCCTGCTCATCAATACCGGCAGCCGCGAGGAACTCATCATGTCCTGGCCCCAACAGGTCCGCAGTTATGACCCAAAAACCGGACAGGCCCTCTGGCATTGCGATGGACTGAACCCTCTGGTCTACAGCACCACCATCTTTGGGGAAGGCGTGGTCGTCGCCATGGGCGGCTACAGCGGCAGCACCGTCGCGGTCCGTCCCGGCGGCAGTGGGGATGTCACCAGCACCCATCGGCTCTGGCAGGAGCTGCGGGACAGCGGGCACATCGGCTCCGGGATCATCAGGGACGGCCACATCTACATCATGAATTCCAACGGCATCGCCCAGTGTGTCGAACTCAAGACCGGCCAAAGCGTCTGGAAGGAGCGGCTTAAAGGCAGCACCGCCCGCTCCGAGTCGTGGTCCTCCATGGTCCTCTCCGGCGACCGGCTTTATGTACTGAACCAGAATGGCGATACCTTCATCCTCCGGGCCGCCCCGAAGTTTGAACAGCTCGCCCTCAACCCTCTCGACGACGGCCTGACCAATGCCTCCCACGCCGTCAGCGATGGCCACATCTTCATCCGCACCCATGCCCACCTGTGGTGTATCGGCAAATAGCAGCACCACACCTGAGCCGCAGAGCCCATGACAGGAACGGTGGGCACAAACCTGAAAAGCAGGAGGGAAGCCCACTGATAGGATGGATCATCACGGATAGGGAAAAGTGCGCCCTTCTCCCCACGGGCGCCTGCAAAACTCAGCTGCATCTGTGATCATCCGTTCCATCCGGGTGATCCGTGGCCCGTCATCACCTCTCCCCCTGGCGCAAGATGCCCGGATGGCCCAGCCGTTTGGTATCGTCGGCTGGGCCCCGGGGGCCTGAGGGGCCATTAGTTTTTTCCCTCACCGATAGTTCAATCACTTTTACCAGGAAGCAACATAATTTTCACAACATTTCACATTTGTCATCCAGAACCCGCCGCGCCCCACGTCCAGCAGTGGATCCAGACAGGCCAGGACAGGAAGCCAACCGGCCTCACGAAGCCCCACCGCAAACGGATCTCCATGGATTCCAACACCCTCCTCCCCCCTCTGCTCCCGCTGCGTCTCCGCGGTAAAACCTCCAAAAAAGAACCCCCACGATCCCCCCGAGCCAATCGCCGGGAGCCCCGGCCGCGGCTTCCCGGATCACGGTTATTCCATGCCGAGCGCCTGGGCAAAGTCCTCCTGCAGATCTGCGATATCCTCAATGCCCACCGAGACCCTCACCAACCCGTCGCTGATGCCGGCGCGCTGGCGCTCAGCTGGGGTCATGGAGCGGTGGGTGGTGCGGCTGGGGATGCAGACCAGGCTTTCCACCCCGCCCAGGCTCAAGGCCGGCATGACGAGGCGCAGCCGGCTCAATAACCGGTCCACCTG
>JAYUWQ010000736.1:0-3341 GCA_043753485.1 bacterium | reverse complement strand
AGCGACCGCGGGCAATGCCGGGGTCACTTCCGCGCGGGAGGCACAGGAAACAGAGTGCGAGCAGAGGAGCAGGAGAATCGAGGCCAGCCCCGAACGCTTAGTTTGAATCATCATTATGGAAAATACGGTTCATCAGCGGGATATTACCTGGGCGCTGAATGTGAACCGTAACGGTCTGCCCTGGAACGAGCAAGCCCGGAGTTCCGGGAGTGGGGGAGTGGGCTTTTTCAGGGAAAGTGCAGACGACATCGCGGCCAAAGATGCGCCGGTTGGGCAGGGGGCTGCTGGCATCGGCGACGTTGTTGATCCGGGGGGAGATGGCGGTGACTTTGGCTTCAAAGATGTTATTGCGGTCGAGGGCCGGGGTGATCCAGACGGTATCCCCGACGTTCAGTTTCCCGATTTGTTCCTGCGGCAGGAACGCGACGATCTGGTCCGGTTCGGCCACGACGCGCATCACGGCTTCGCCCTGTGCGACGAATTCACCTTCTTCTTTTTCGAGGCGGTCCACCGTGCCGCCGCGGGTGGTGCGGAGAGAGCACAATTCGATGAAGCTCAGCAGTTCGTTGATCTCCTTTTGTTCATCCGGGAGAAGGCCCGCGCGGACTTCGTCCGTGATCGAGCTGGCGTCGGCATTGCCCGTGACCGTGGCGCTGGCCTTCATTTTGGCCACTTGGCCGGTAATTTTGGTCAGGGTATTCCGGACTTCACCGATGCTTTGCACCGCCGCGGCCTGGCTGCCTTGGAGTTCGGCGATATCGGCGTTGAGGTCGTCGATTTTTTCGTTGGTGAGGGCGGCAAGAGCGTTTAATCCGAGCAGTTTGGTGGCGTTGGCATTCGGAGAGCCCCCGGACTTGAGCAGACGCTCGCGGGAGGCGATGAGTTCGGTGAGGCGCCCCTTGTCGCCCGCGTCGGTGATCTCCAGTTTCCGGAGTTCGGCTTCCAGATCGAGCTGCTGGCGCTCGATGCGGGAGATTTCCTCGTATCGGTTGGCCGCGACCCCGCGGAGGACCCCCACGAGTTCACGCTCATACAGGCTGGCGTCCATGCGGGCGATGATGGTATTCGGAGGGACGAAGTCGCCCCGTTTCACGAGGATTTTCGCGATCCGGCCCTCTTCAATTGGCGAGATATTCTCCTGATAAACGTCAACGGCTCCATTCATCCGGGCAAAGACGCGGCCCCGGCTGTAACCCCATGTGGCGATCAGGCCGATGCCAACCCAGACCAGCAAAGGCCAGGATTCCAGGATTTTCCGGCGGGTGAGACCGAGTTTGGTTTTGACGGGAGTGTCGCGGTTGGGATGGAACTCGCTCATGGCAAAGGAAAAGCAGGCAAAGGAAACAGAAGCAGGAGGCCGGGGTTTAGATTTCCACCGTGGTGCGCTGCATCACGAGCGAGACCTCGCTGGCGTCCGGCAGCTTGGCGATGGCATCGACGAGGTCCACTTTGTAGGAAGGATCAATCAGCCGGACTTGATAGGCGTATTCGAGGACCTCGCCCTGGATGGCCTCGCGGGTGGCGATCATCTCCGCGGTGGTGCAGTATTGGCCGAAGATGGATGGCAGGGCGGCGTTCGCGCGGGATTCAGCCGGCAGCATGAAGCGCAGCAATCCCTCGAACTCGCGACGGCTGGCAAACGGTGACCACGCCAGGAAGATCGCAGTGGCGGCGAAGAAGAGTGTGCCGAGGATGGCGACCATAAAGACCTGTGCGCCGCAGGAAACGCCGACGGCGAGGGAGCAGAAGATGAAGATGATGTCCCGCGGATCCCGGATCGGGGTGCGGAAGCGGACAAAGGCCATGGCGCCGAGAATGCCAAGGCCGCGGGCCATGTTGTTTCCGATGGCCATGATCATGATGGAGATCACGATACAGACGAGGACCAGCGTATGAATGAAGGACCGTTGGTAGCTGAATCCCTGGTGGGTCCAGCGGTAAACATTGGCGATGATCATCGACAGCACGAAGGCAATGCACAGGGCATTGAAAATCTCCATGGCCTCGAGGGTACGGCTGGCACCGAGGGCATCGAAGAGAGGGGCGGTCTGTTGATCTAAATTATTATTCATGAGGCGCGGTCACGTGGGCAGATGCAGGACAAAGGGGATCCGGGGAAAGAGGATCGCATTGTGGCGGGATCGCTTCCCGATGCAATGGAAATAGGAGCGGGGACCCGGATGGGTCTGACAGATGAGATGGGCGGCATCGGTCAGATCCAGTTGGGGGTCAGGGTGGTGTTTTCGCTGCCATCAGCGTAGGTGAAGCCCCGGAAGAGGGTTTCGAGGCGCCAGGCCACCGCATATTTGCAGAAGCCGGTATTGTTCAGATTGAACCGGCGCACCAGCTCCATCATCCACGTCGGGGTGTCCCGCATCGCCTTCAATTCGAAAATGTATCCGGCATAGGGACGGCGCAGCCCGGTCTGGGTGTCCATAGGGCGCCAGTATTTAAAGTCGGCGACCTCCTCGCCGGGCAATTCCCACGAACGGGTGGGGCGATAGCTGACCCGGCGGTCGAAGGTGATCCGGGCGTAGTCGTCATTGGCGCCGAAATAGCTTTCGCGGATGTAGCGGATCAGCATTTTGGGCCGGGCACCGATGGTGTTGGCGATGCGGCAGAACTCGAGGAGATTGTTGTTCTCCTTGGGCGATTTCAGCATGGGGGCCGTCTCCGGATGGGGCACGATGTTGGGACCATATTTCCCACGGGACATGCGGGCACGGCTCTTGATGATGACCACGCCGACCTTGCGTTTCAGTTCAAAAAAAACGGGATTCTTCGGATTGCTGTCTGTCCCGTAGGTCCGGATGCGGAGTTTGAAACGGGCGAAGGCCTTGCGCTCCTTGGCCAACGCCAGGTCCATGGTGGGCCGGTCGAGCTGAAGAGTCGTTGTAATGTACTCTGGAATATCGCCCTTCCCATTGGGGTCCGGGACCACAAAGGGTTCCAGGTAGTGCCGGATCTGGGGGACGAGGCGGGGATGGATGATGAATTTTTGCTCGAAGCGTTCGATCACCATGTCTTTGGCCCCTTTGCGGCTGGGACCAAGGGGCTGACGACCGGAAGGAGCCGGGGGGGTGGCACCAGCGGCTTCTGCCTGGCCCGGGATGGCTCCACCCAATTCCACCGCCGGCGGGCCGGTTGGTGAAGTGATGGTCTCAACAGAAGGTGGCATGGAAGCAGGTGCGGGCAGGAATGGGGAGGAAAGTTGGCGATTTTGTCACAGAGCGGCTGAAAAAGCACTCTGAAATCAATCTTTTCTCATGGCTCTTATATCCTGAAAGCAAGATTAAAATCCATGAAATTCCAGAAATTCAGGGAGAAACAGCCGTTTTCGA
>JAYUWQ010000735.1:0-8685 GCA_043753485.1 bacterium | reverse complement strand
TGTCATCGACCAATTTTTCCACGAACTCATTGAACTGGGAGGCTCCGACCTCCACATCGCAGAAGGTCAGCCACCCAAGGTGCGCGTGCATGGCGGAGTCCGTGCCATCCGGGAGGAAATTCTGAGCCATGAGTTCATGGAGGAGATGCTTAAGGGCATTTGCGAACCCCGTGCGTGGGAGAAATTCATGACCCGGGGCGATCTCGACTTCGCCTACGAGATGGATGAAGACTCCCGCTTCCGCTGCAATTACTACAAGCAGCAAAACGGCCTCGGGGCGGTTTTCCGGCTCATTCCCACCAAGATCAAAACCTTGGAAGAACTGGGAGTTCCCCAGGTGATCAAGCGCTTTGGTGAAATGCGGAGTGGTCTGGTGCTCGTCACCGGCCCTACCGGTTCCGGGAAGTCCACCACCCTGGCGGCGCTGATGGATTACATCAATACCAATTACGCCCGCCACATCATCACCGTGGAGGAGCCGATCGAATTCGTGCACAAGAACAAGATGAGCGTGATCACCCAGCGTGAGGTGCCGATCCAGACGCCGACCTTTTCGGACGGTCTGCGGGCCTCCCTCCGTGAGGATGCGGATATTGTGCTGGTGGGGGAAATGCGCGACCTGGAGACAATTTCTCTCGCCCTCACGGCAGCGGAAACCGGCCTGTTGGTCTTCGGCACCCTGCACACCAATAACGCCCGCAAGACCGTTGACCGTTTGGTGGACGTTTTCCCTTCCGACCAGCAATCCCAGGTCCGTACCATGCTGGCCGCTTCCCTGCGCGGCGTCGTGGCGCAGCTGCTCATGAAAACCGCCGACGGCAAAGGCCGGGTGGCGGTCAATGAAATTCTCGTCGCCACCCCGGCGGTCGCCGCCATCATCCGGGAAGGGGCCACCCAAAAGCTCACCGACGTTATCACGGGCGGTTCGGCCTACGGCATGCAGTTCATGGACAATGCCATCTGGGAAAACCTCAAGATCGAGAAGGTCACCCCGATGGAAGCCTACATGAAGGCCATCGACAAAACCCGCTTCAAGAAATACCTGCCGAAGGAAACCGGCGACACCATGGCCGGCGGGTCGGCTTAAGCAGCAGGCTTCGGAAACCGGTTTTGGGGCCTTCTCAATCCCGACGCTCTTCCATGGCACCCCATTGAAAACGTTTTTTGATTTCAGCAGCAAGCGACTGCAAAGGTTCACTCGTTTACAATCGTCCACCGTCCGGTTCTATTTCGAAGAGACGACTCCTTCGGACGTCCCGGACGGGTTGCACGAGGTGACTTTTGTTTATTGCATTTGGGAGCTGTTCAAGGACCGCGTTTATGTGCTCGATGCGGATGAACCTGGGTTTCCAGAAAATCTGAATGTGTTGATTGGCGAAACCATCGAGTCAATTCATTGGATAATGCGGTTTTCGGACGAGGTGAAGCATCAACCGCCCCAATTGAAGGTGGTCTCCACCAACGGGTATGTCTTTTGGCTCTATAACCACATTTGGGAGAGTCGCCAGGAGCCGGGGGATTTTGACAGCCAGATGATGACGATCCAGTCCGGCCTTTACCTCCAACAGTTTTTAGGAAGCGGGGAAATCCGGATCGGGAAGGCCCCAACCAATGATGTCTGAAGTGAGAGCAGGAACGCCATGGGGAGGGGCTTGGCGGAACTTAGTGGTTGAGGTCACAGTGCTTCAGCCATGTGAGTTAGTGACTGAAGTCCAGTTTACCGCAAAAGAAGAGGATTCTGATCCGGTAATTCGCCGCATTGCGGAACCCTCTGGCAGCAGCTTTCAGGGCTTGGATTTTACTATTGAACCCCTCACTGATCGCATTGGTAATCCGGTATAATTGAAACGCCAGCAAGCCCGGCAGATACTTCCTCAGGGTCTTCGCCATGGTGGTGACCTGCGGGTATTTGAGCTTCATCGCCTGCTTTTCCCATTGCTCGAAAAACTTCAGGGCACGGGCTCGGTCCGGCTGCTCCCAGAACATCGCAAAATTCTCCTTTACCAGCCATGCCTTGGACGTGTGCAGGTTCAGAGTCGCCACTATTTCGAATTGCGCGCGCATCGCGGGAATCATGTTCTCCGGGTCCCACAGCCACATCCGGCTGGTGCCTTTCAAGACCTCGTCCCCTTCCGCCATCAGCCTCGCGTGTTCCGTGCGCCGCACTCCATGCACCATTTTACTGAGCAGGGCACTGACATGAAACCGGTCAATCACCTGCGCCGCTTTTGGGAAAGCCAAGCTCACGGCCTTGGCGCAGGCGGCACTCATATCGATGGCCACGGCTTCAATTCCAGCACGCTGCTGCACCGGCACAACCTTCAGAGCCTCAGCCGCTTCCACTGCCGTGCGACCGGGGCTGACTTCCAAAACCCGGCGGCCTTCCAGATCGTTGCAGACACTGATGTAGTCCATGGGTCCTCAAGGCCGAGGAGACGTTGATAGTGCCGCGCTACTTCCAGCGGGGCTTGAAACGGCGGTTGGCTTTTTGAATCCATCCCTCACCTTGAATTGCAGCCGGCTTCGTCAACCACTAAAATCCTTGAAGACCCAAATTCCCGGGCCTGCCAACCTGAAAGTGGTAGAGGGCCGGGAAATGACCGGGAAATCCTGAAAGGCCCCGGCCATTGTTTTTCAGCACCTGCAGGATAAGCTCTCCCGGGGAAGTAATCCTGTTTCAGGCTGTTTTCGTCCTGGCCCGCCGGAGGATTCCGCTTAACCTGAATTCCGCCCGAATATGAATGAAGAAACCCGCCAACTTTGCCAAGCCGTTCATCAGAGCACCCGCCGGACGGTGAAGGGGACCTGGCCGTTGGAGGAGTCGGCGGAGGCCGTGTTTGCCTGGACGGCCGCTGCCTTGAACCACGTGGAGGGCACGGTGGAGGGATTCCGCCAGCTGACGCAGGCGAAGGTCGATTGCGGCATGGGCTGTTCCTTTTGCTGCTGGCTGCGGATTGATGTCAGGGCCCATGAGGTCTTTCTGATCCTGCGGCAGCTGAGGGCGCAGCGGACCGCAGAGGAACGGAAGGTGCTACAGGGGGAGGTCCGGATCGCACGGGAAGCTCTAACCGGGCTTGACTTCACCGGACGGGAAGCGATGCAGCGTCCCTGTCTGTTGTTGCAGGATGGGCGGTGTTCCGTTTATGCGGTGCGCCCGGCGGCGTGCCGGCGGTATTTGTCGGGTTCGGTGGAGGCTTGTGAGGCGTTGTGGAAGGGCGATCCGGTGGAGGAGGAAATCCAGCACCCGCTGCTGGCGGAGACCGGGCGCTATGCCGCCACCGCCGTTCACAACACTTTCGTGGAAAAAGGATACGATGGTTATTCCTATGATCTGCCGCTGGCGTTGGCCGAGGGTTTGGAGGATCCGGAATGTGAGGCTCGCTGGCTGAAAAAGGAAAAGGCCTTCTCTGCCGGGGCGGAATCGAAGACCCCGCCCGGATTTTCCCAATCGGAAGCGCTGGCGGGACTGAGAGCTTCCCTCGCCGGTGTTGCTTCCAGGTTGGGGGTTTGGTTGGCCTGTTTTCTCCTGTGGGGGACCGCTCCATTCCTGCTGGCGGAGACGTCCACGGAAACCAACGCGAAAGTTGAAGTGCCCGCTGATAGCCGTCCTCTGGCAAGTCCGGGAAATCACGTCAGGAAGCTCACGATAAATGGATTGGAGCGCAGTTGCCGGATTCATATCCCTCCGCATTTGGATTTGTCCCAACCTTCGCCCTTGGTGCTGGTGCTGCACGGGGCCGCGATGAATGCGCAGATGATGGCCTCCTTTTCCGGCATGGATGCCGAGGCGGATGTTTCCCGGTTCATCGCGGTGTATCCAAATGGCACGGGCTGGCAGAATACCTTTCTCAGATGGAATTCCGGCGGCATCGGTCCGGAGCAGCAGAAGCCGGATGATATCGCATTCCTCCGGACCCTGCTGGATGATCTGGAAATGGTGCTGAAGGTGGACCCCCGGCGTGTCTTTGCGGCCGGGTTGTCCAATGGAGGAATGATGAGTTATCGGATCGCCCTGGAAATGTCCGACCGCATCGCCGCCATCGCTGCTGTCGGCGGCACGCTGACGGTGAGGGATCCCCAGCCGGTCCGTGCGGTGCCGGCGATCCATTTTCACGGGACGGACGACCGCATTGTCCCCTATACCGGCCCGGCCCGGCGGCATCCGTCCGGGATCAGTTTTCAATCGGTGCCGGAAACGATCGCTGCCTGGGTGAAACTGACCGGCTGTCGGGACCGGCCCGTGGTGCAGGAAGTGCCGGATCAGTTTGACGATGGCACTACCGTGAAAATCACCACCTACGGCCCGGGCCGTCAGGGGGCTGAAGTCGTCCTGGTGGATGTCCATGGCGGTGGGCACACCTGGCCCGGGAAGCAGCCGGCGGTCTCGTTGATCGGCAAATCCACCCGGGAAATTTCCGCCAACCGGATGATCTGGGAATTTTTCCAAAAGCATCCGTTGCCGGAAAAACCTGCCCGGTGAGGCCGGTCACGGATAGCCTGAGCCGGTCCCGTGGGGCCGCTCATGGTGCCAGCAGTTTCCAAAACATGGCTGCGGAAATCACGAGGCCCACGGTCACCACGATGCCACGCACCATGGGTTGAGGGATTTTTTGGGAGTAGTGGGCGCCCAGCCAATACCCAAGCACGGCTCCGATCAGCATGATGCCGGCGCGGGGCCAATCCACCAATCCACTGATCACAAAATAGGCTGAGGCGGTGCCATTGATGACGGCGGCCAGCAGATTTTTCAGGGCATTCATCCCGTGGATATCCGTCATCCCCATGAAGCTCATCACCGCGAGCATGAGAATGCCGATGCCCGCGCCAAAATAGCCCCCGTAGATGGCCACCCCCGACTGCAGCGCCAGGCAAGCCGCCATGGAAAGTTCGCCGGCATGGGGTTTGGCGACACCCGGGCCCGGCATGGCCGCGAGGCGGCCGACTCTCCGTTCCCGCCAGCGTTTCAAAGGTCCCTGACTCAAAAAGAGGAACGTGGCAAAGAGCAGCAACCAAGGCACGACCCGGACGAAGACGGCTTCGCCCTGGCTTTTCACCAGCCAACTCCCCAACAGGCTGCCCGCGATGCTCACCGGGACAAAGCGCCGCAGCCAAAGCCTGGTGGATGCCCATTGATTCCGGAACCCAAAGAGGCTTCCAGCGGTGCCCAGGGTGAGGGCCAGGCTGCTGGTGGCATTGGCCACGACCGCACCGGTACCTGTGAAGAGCAGGACTGGAAATGTCAGGAGAGTGCCTCCTCCGGCCACGGCATTGATGGCTCCCGCGGCGAGGGCGGAGCCGAAAAGAGCAAGAATTTCCCAAACGGTCATGGGCAGACCAGACAGGGCGGCGGGGCTTTGGAAACCGGAGAGTGCGTCAGCCGTCTTGTGGGGAGTGGGGCTGCGCGGATAACTATTTCCGGGTTTTCACGGGCTTTACGCGGTCCGGGAAAAGCTCCCGGCACAAGCCGCAGGTGCTGCCCTGGCAAGCCCGCGCCGGGCAATGCTCCCGGCCATAAAAAATGATTCTCAGATGCAGTTGGTTCCAGTCCTTGGTGGGGAATAGATTTTTGAGATCCTTTTCGGTCTGCTCCACCGACTTGCCATTGGTCAGTTTCCAACGCTGGGCCAGCCGGTGGATGTGGGTATCTACGGGGAAGGCCGGCACCCCGAACGCCTGAGCCATCACGACCGAGGCGGTCTTGTGGCCGACCCCGGGCAGGGCTTCGAGCTCTTCGAAACTCTGCGGGACGGCTCCGCCGTGCTTTTCGACCAGAATGCGGGACAGGTCGGAAATGGCCGGTGATTTTCTCTGGGACAGACCGCAGGGCCGGATGATGTTCCGGATTTCCTCCACCGGCACCAACATCATGGCCTCCGGGGTAGCGGCCCGGGCAAACAGGGCAGGGGTGATCAGATTGACCCTCGCATCGGTGCATTGCGCGGAAAGCAGCACCGCAATCAACAGGGTGTAGGGATCGCGGTGGTCGAGTGGAATCGGGGTCTTCGGATACAATTCCGCCAAGACTTCAGCGACGCGGGCGGCCCGTTCAGCGCGAGTCATGGATGATGCTGGAGCCAACCAGCGGCATGGAGGATTTGGGCAACCCGGGACGCGATGAATTTGGGCGTCATTTCATCAGCAAAAATTGCCCATTCTGCCGCAGTCTAACCGTCTCTTTACAGAGAAGCGGTGGCGTTGGTGCCCGTCTTCTGCTTGATGCTCTGAACCATTTGGCGCACGTGGGAGTGCTTGGTACGGTCCTTCAGGATGTTGAAACTTTGGGCGTACGAGCCCCACTTCAGCACGCTGATGTTTACATGGCGCACGCCCCAGTTTTTGATTCCGGCCATGTCAGGCTTGTAGAGATCAATGGTTTTGGTGCCGACCAACGCGCTGCCGTAGTCGTCAATCCGGTAAGTGTAGGGCAATCCTTCGATTTTAAAAACAGTGCCCAGGGGGAAGACTGACCAGTCGGAAGCGGCGCTGCGGAAGTTGCCGTATTTCAAATTACCACCTTCGGCGCTGGCGAGGCCATACTGGAGGCTGTCGGCTTCCACGTGGCTGTAGGCGGTGGTGCGGACTTTGTAGCGTTTTGCGTTGTCGACCTGGGTCGCGGAGCCGTGCTTGTAAACCTTGGCGCTGGCCAGATTGGAGGTGGAGGAGCAACTGCACAGTCCGGAAAGGATCACAGCGCAGAGGGCGGTCAGGAAGGGTCGGCAAGCCATAAGGTATTGGAGTTTGCGGTGTAGGCTGGATTCTTAGGGGGATCGGAGGGCAACGTTTCAGATCATTATTAAAACCCAAGTAAGAAGGCCACTTTTTAGCAGTTGCCGCGCCGGTTAAACCACTTTTCTAAGAGACGGGCAACAGAAGACTTCCTTAAATCAATCTGAATTACCATGATTTTAAGGAACTTGGCAAGTTAATTGTCATTTTTGCCACTGACTGAAGGGACTGCCTCAGACGCAGGAGGAGCGGTTTCGCCGGGCGGGGAGACTTTTGCAGGCTCGAGGGCGGCGAGCGGCAAGGTCATCCAAAAGTCGGCGCCTTGTTTGCGGGCGAGTTCCAGATCGGCGGCTGCGGCCGCGTGGTCGCCCTGCAACGAATGGATCAGACCCCGGTCACAAACGAGGGAAAGGTCAGGATTTTCCGGCCGCAGCCGGCGATTGACCTCCTCCAGGGCCGAAGCCAGATCGGAGGCCGCACCTGCCTGCTCGCCCGTGCCCTGCCGGATGCGCGCCCGGCGGATCAACCACGAGGCCTGATACCGGGTGTTGGCGATTTCCTGCTCGATTTCGGGCAAAATCTCCTGGCCCCGCCCGGCGTCGATCATGGCGTCATACCACTTTGACCTCACCACAAAGCTCCGCAGCTTGGTCATTGCTGCGGCCAGATCGCGCACCCGGTCGTCCAGTTTTCCCAAGCGACGCTGGGCCTCCGAGCGGAGAAGGCAGAGGTCCAGCAGCAGATCGGGTGAGCTGTCCAGCCCGGTCTGGGCTTCCTTCAAGGCCTCGTCATTTTTCCCCTGTTTTAAAAGCAACTCCGCGAGCACACTGTGACAACCCGGCCGGTGAAACGCCTGATCTGCCGGAGCTGAAGCCATCGCCTGCCGGAGCCGGGCGATTCCCTCCTCCATCCGGCCCTCCAAGGCGTCCATCCGGGCCAGTTCCCTGGATGCCGGGAGGAAACCAGGATTCAGCGACAGGGTTTTTTCCCAATCTGCCCGAGCCTCGGCCGGGCGCTGCATTTCGCGGTAATTCCAAGCCCGTTGGAAATACAGCTCCGGCAGACCAGGGGTTTTGGCGATTTGCGCACTCAACTCCGCCACGGTCACTTCATGCCCGGGATTGGCGGGTGCCATGCCAGGCCAGACCAGGCCCAGACTCAAAATCGCCAGACGCACGCTCCATTTCATGCCCAGACCATGCAGACCCAGCGGAAATTGCCAATGCGCAACTGGAGGGAGTTTCCCCTTTCTTCTCCCCCTGCGGCATCAATAATCCCGACCTCCCGGGAATTGCGCTACCCGGGGCACGTCCTCATCCAACCCAATACTCCCTCACAGCTAAATGGAAAACGTCATCATTATCGGCAGCGGCTGCGCTGGCCTCACCGCCGCCCTTTACACTGCCCGCGCCGACCTCTCCCCGCTGGTCATCACCGGCATCATGCCCGGCGGCCTGCTCACCACCACCACCATTGTGGAGAACTACCCGGGCTTTGTCGAAGGCATCGATGGATTCCAACTGATGATGAACATGCAGAAGCAGGCCGAACGGTTCGGCGCCCGCCTCCGCACCCTGAGCAGGGTGGAATCGGTGGACCTCAGCCAGCGTCCCTTTGCCGTGACCGTCGATGGTGAGAAAATCCTCACGAAAACCCTCATCATCGCCACCGGGGCCGGCCATCGCCACCTTGGGATCGAGAGCGAGCACCTCCTCGAGAACAAGGGCGTCACCTACTGCGCCACCTGCGATGGAGCTCTGCCCATGTTCCGCAACAAACCACTCGTGGTGGTCGGTGGCGGCGACTCCGCCTGTGAGGAAGCGATGTATCTCACCCGCTTCGCCAGTGTGGTCTATCTGGTCCACCGCCGCGGCGAGCTCCGCGCCTCCAAAATCATGGCGGACCGGGTCCTCGCCCATCCCAAAATCCAACCCGTCTGGCACACCGAGGTCCTGGAAA